>CAYTDF010000559.1:0-2872 GCA_964436365.1 uncultured bacterium
CAAACAGAGACTGCAGCCGATCTGGGGGAATACCGATACCGGTATCGGTGACCGCAAAGTGAACCGTAACCTGATTCTCTTTCTCCCCTTTCAAGGTCACACGAATACCCACTTCACCCTCGGATGTGAACTTGACGGCGTTGCCGACCAGGTTGGTGAGCACCTGGCGCACTCGACCCGGGTCCCCCTGCAAAAGGGAAGGGACTTCAGATTCCACCAGGCACGTATATTCCAACCCCTTCTCTTGTGGATTCATGGCCAAGAGATCTCCCATTTCCTCTAACGTCGTTCTCAAATCAAAGTCGAGTATCTCGATATCCATCTTGCCGGCTTCGATTCTAGAGAAATCGAGAATATCGTTGATGAGGGATAGTAGAGCATCCCCACTGCTTCGAATTGTATTCGCAAATCCCCGCTGTTCCTCAGTCCAGTCGGTATCCAGCAAGATATGGGTCATGCCGATCACACCGTTCATCGGTGTGCGGATCTCGTGACTCATATTGGCCAGAAACTCACTCTTGGCCCTTGTCGCTTCTTGTGCGGCATGAAGGGCCTTGTCCAGTTCCACATTTTTCAACTGGATCTCCGTGGCGTGGGCATCCAGCTTCGCGGCATCCCTTTCCGCTTGTTCCTTGGCCTTTGCGACCAGCCAAGCACCAATAAATAAAGCCGCTCCCAGAAGCCCTACAATCCAGGCAGCGTGCATCCGGCGTCTGTCTTGGTCGGCGTACAAGACATCGTGAGGCGTGAACGAAACGACCCTCCAGCAGTATTCCTTCGGCTCCAGTCGCGCCGCACTGGCCGAGAAAGCCTTGCTCGAACCCGTACTGGACAGCTGGCCCTCGATCAAAGGGTAGACGGTTTTGGAGGTGAACATGCCCTGGGGCGTTTCGAATTGGCAGATCTCCTCAGACGTGATACGTGCCCACGCCTCGGGGTAAGCGCGCGCAAAAGTCCGATCCATTCGCTCTTCGTACATAAACCCCCACTCATCCTCTGGGGTCGCTCCCTTGAGCCAATACCCGTCGGCGTTAAGCAGCATCGCCTGCCCACGCTCTGAAGAACTCGCCTGATTCGCGAACCGTTCCAGCATCTTCGCTCCGAAATAGTTCAGCAGCGCGATTCCACGTTTCGTGCCACGCCGGTCGAAAACAGGGGTCGCAAACCGAAGCATCGGTTTGAGCGGCCGTTCGATTTCACCGCCTTCGATATTCAGGTCGAGGGGGGATACAAACACCTCTTCCCTCTCCAGCGTAAAGGAATCGTCGAAGTAGTAGCGGCCTTTCTTATTCTTGAGCTCCGCACGGGGGACAACAGTGGGATTACCGCTATTGAAGTTCACCCGAACGATTTCCATGCCGTCGGCACCGAGCAATCGTATTTGATCGTAGAGTTCCCGGTACGTCGAAACATCCAGGAGAAGATTCGTCAGGGCCACAAGCGGCTCGGGGATGGGGGTTCCGTCCTCGTCCCACAGGCCCGCAATCTCCAGCTGATGCGCGAGTATCGACAAGTCGGAAGAGACCTGACGGATGTCCGCATCGATGGTTGCGGCCGTGATGTTTACAGTATGCCGTTCGTTGTCCTGATACGCTCGTATCCATGCTCGGTCGCCGACGGACAGAAAGGCCATCGTCACGGCGATCGTCAAGACCAGCCCTGGCAGAAATCGAGCCAGAGCGCCTACGGCAATCCTTCGCCGATCCAATGTCGCAGTCTGCTTGCCAGTGGAGAGAATCTGCTTGCCTGGGACCTTCACAATGCGCCTCCTGTGTGGCTAGAGCGTCTCTCGGAAGTTTTTTTCCATAGCGCGCACGAAGTGCCCGCGAAAGTCGGGCGTTCAGCGTTTTTCAATCGGAAATAACTTTTGGGAGATACTATATGTGTGCACGGTCTGTTTAGGTCGGCGTCGGATCCGTTGACACGAGATGCCAATCGCTAACGTCCAACAAACCCTCTCACGCTCTTGCCACTGACTTTGATCTGGATTTCCCTCGTGGGGCTGTCGCCCTCCTCCGGAACAAGAAGTTTGAACGAGATACCTGCATTGAAGGCCGGGGTTTGTTCTTGCGCGCACCGGCCGTCAAAGACTCTTCGTTGCCTTGCCGATCGCTTCAAGCAAACGCTCAGGCTGGCTCAACTTAGAAACGTAATCCGTGGCCCCCAACTCTTTAGCCGCGGACACTAGGCTTGCGTCGGTATCGCCAGTCAACAAAATCACTCTAGCCTCTGGTTGGATTTCCCGGATCAGCGCCAGAATTGTAAGCCCGCTTCCGTGTGGCATATGGACATCGAGAAGAGACAGATGGGGGCGGTATTTCTCGAATAGGATCGCCGATTGCAGACCCGTTTCCGCCTCGCCCACTACACTATAGCCAAGCTTACTGAGCTGGGTTCGGAGTATTTTCCGGCTTACTTTATCGTCATCGCAGATCAGAATGCTAAAGACTTTCGGTCGGTTAGGAGGCATAATCCAATTATCCGATATTCTCCCAATGGGCCCTCGATTCTCCTCCAGAGGAAGCGATCCGGGAGGTCCCCCGCCTTGGAGGTTCATTCTCGATCTTTCTGTATTGTACATAGGCTACCCGAGGGGTCAATAACCGTCGGAAACGGTTTCCCGACCGTAGCGAGCGCCGAATTCGAGCCGTCGTGGCGCAGCGATCTCTTCCGTGAATCATGATTCACGGAAGATTGTGTCAGCGGCATCGTCTCACGCTATCCCGGCGCAAACGACAATCGTCTGAACCATAGCCATCGGACAATGAGTCTTAAGCCCGCATTTCCCAGATAGCTGTTGTATTCGTGTGTGGTAGAATACTGTTTAGCCTTATAGACAAAGGCTTTTCTCTTGGTCGGGGAGATGATTCCA
>CAYTDF010000559.1:2882-3998 GCA_964436365.1 uncultured bacterium
AAGAGGCCGTTACGGGGTGATTTCGATAGCAATCTACGGCTTGAGTTCCATGGTTCCAACGTTACAAGCGATGCGGGTTTGTTGGCCTACCGGGAAATGGACGATACGTTGGGATTGACCGCCATGGCAGGTGAAATGTTGGCTGACTGGCGAACCGGAAGGAATACACAACATACGATGACGGCCTTGGCGCGTCAGTCGCTCTTTGGACGGCTGGCGGGTTATGAAGATACAAACGATGCTGATCTACTTTCAGTTGATCCTTGATGAATCAGCAAGGGATAGCTGCGTCTCGATGGCTCGAATTCGGTGCTCACTGCGGGCGAGAAATCAATGTCAAAACTGGTTGATTCCTTGGGAGTGACAAAGTACAATGTTCATAGATCGAGATTGGACCTCCAATGCCGGGACAACTTCCGAATCGCACCTCCTGGAGGAGAATCGAAAGCCCAAATGGGAAATCCAGGCTAGGAGATCGGGCAACGCTGCCAATCTGCAGTGGAACTGGAAAGGTAAGTGTATATGGATGTCTACATGGCCCGTTTCTGCAGGTGAATTCGATAGACATTCTTCCTGGGGCTGGTAAGCTCGATTGGAGTATGAGGGAATGAAGCGTGACAAGGCATGCTGTTCGAGCGTGCGCATGAATGGAACTCTACGAAGACCTAGGTGTAACGATGCCCAGCGTGCTGCTTTGTGATGACGATCGGTCGACGCGGCTCATGCTACGCAGACTTCTCGAAAAACAGAATTACACGATTGTGGGCGAAGCCGCATCCGGTGTCGAGGCGATTCGCCTGGTCGACGAAACCCTCCCCGATATTGTGTTACTCGACATCGGTATGCCGAGAGGGCATGGCCTGACGATTCTTCCCGTTCTTCGCGAACTCGATGAGAATCTCTGTATCATCATGCTGACCGGGGACAGTCGCGCCGAATCGGTTCGTACGGCGATAGGTTTGGGAGCCAGGGGGTATATCGCCAAAGAGTCGCTGAGCAAGGAACGTCTCCTCTCCGCTCTGGAGAACGCGGTTGGGGTGAGTCCCACGGAGTCCGCACCGGTCCCGGCGGTGAACGAAGCGCCCGCCCCCGTCGACCGGGAGCCCACCGCCAAGC
>CAYTDF010000560.1:0-3996 GCA_964436365.1 uncultured bacterium
TATTGTAGCACAGTTGCGGCAAACGACGATTCACGCTCCTCGAAGTTTGTCGATGGCTTCCTCGAGGCCGAGGCTCTCCTGCTCTCCCTGACTCATATCGCGAAGCGATATCACGCCGGATTCGAGTTCGTCTTCACCAATGATCGCCACAAACGGGATTCCGCTACGGTTAGCGATGTTGAGAGCTTTCTTGAGTTTCTTGGCGCCGTAGGCGATCTCTGTCGAGATACCCGCGCCGCGCAAACGGCTGGCGACAGGGAGAATCTTCTCGAGCGACACCATCGGCGCTATCAACACCCGAACCACCGATTTGGCTCCCATTGCCTGATCGTCATTCTCGGATTCAGCTTTTTCGCGGAGGGCTTCGGCGATGACATCTAGACCGAAGCTGAATCCCACTGTGGGGAACATACCCGCTTTCTTCTCGTTATCGCCATACAGAAAACGCCCGACCATCCGGTCGTAGCGTCCCCCCGCGCCGATGGAGGAGGTGATCTTTGACTTCAGAAGGAAGAACTCGAAGACGATGCCGGTATAGATCTCCAATCCCCGCGCCAAACTCGGCACGAACCGGATGAATTCGGCCACCCCCAAGGCCCGCGCATATTCGAGCAAGCGGGCGATGTCGTCCAGGGCCTGCTTGGCTGTTTCGCCGCTCAGCCGTGTGCGGTAGAACTCGAGTATCTCTTCATTCGTGCCCGTGACATCCAAGCGTTGGAACAGGGCATCGCACCCTGCGGCGTCCACGCCTTGCTCGGCGAGTTCCTTCTCGACGCCTTTTCGGCCGATCTTCTCCAGTTTATCGAGGGAGAGGATAGCTGCCGCGTGGCCGGTTTCGGGGAGTCCTGCGTCAGAGAGAATCGCGGCCAGCAGCTGACGGTGGCCGACACGGGCCTCCGCGCCCAATTCAAGCGCCTGAAAGACCTCCGCCGCGAGAGCCATGCACTCGGCCTCAACCACCACATCGCTCACGCCGACCACATCGGCGTCGCACTGGGTAAACTCGCGGAACCGACCGGCCTTGATGGGGCCGTCACGGAAGACCTTGCCGATTTCGTAGCGTTTGAAGGGCAGCTGGATTTGGTGCGGCTGATAGGTTCCCACCAACCGGGCAAAGGGCACGGTCAGATCGTAGCGCAGAGCCAGTTCGCGGTCGCCCTGGTCGCTCAGTTTGTAGGTCTCTTTCAGGATTTCCGCGCCACCGGCGTATTTCGAGGAGAGGAGATCGAAGAAGTTCAGAATCGGCGTCTCCACCGGACTGTAGCCATAGCGGGTGAAAGCGGAGACGATGGCCGCGCGGGCGCTTTCCCGCAGCATCTGAAACTCCGGCAAGCAGTCTCGTGTTCCTTTGAGTAGTCGCATATCGGTCATAACTGTGGCTCCGTAGTAACAGCCGTCTGGGTGGATTCGCGGTAGAGGCGAGATGAAGATTGGGATGGATTCTGGCAGAATCGACGCCCGGGTCAACAGGAGTTCGCTGCCGCGCGGGCTCGTTTACGGTAAGGCAAGACTTGACCGGCGCGATCATTACGGCGTCTCTCTATCGTCTTTTCATGGTGCGCGCACGAAGTGCCCGCGATGGCCGGGCGCTCGGCGTTCTCCAATCGTGAATGACTTCTTGGAGATACATTAGGCCTTGTAGCGCTCAACAACGTTTCCCGCGAGGTCGGCGACTTTTTCGATCAACCGCTTCCGCTCGGCAAGGTCGAGTTCTTTGAAGGAGCGGGCGGCGGCGATCTTCTCCTCCATCTGCACGAGAGTCTCCGCACCGGTGATCAGCACACTGACCGGCAACGACCAGACGAAATGGAGCGCCTCGTTCACACTGATCCGATCCGGGACAACATGCTTGTCGAAGAACTCGCCGATCGCCAGCGTCTTCATCGCCAGCACGCCGATCTTTCTTTCGACGAGTTTCGGCAGAACACTACGAATGAAACTCTCGTAACTGGGATCGAGAACGTTGATCGGCATCTGACAGGTTCCGAAGATGTCGAGCTCTTTGTCCTCGTCCGTTCGTTCGAGAATCCGCGAAAGGGCCGTCGGTGTGCGATGGCCGGTGAAGCCGATGTGGCGGACTTTCCCCGACGCTTTGGCCTTTAGAGCAACTTCGGGCACGCCCCCGTCAAGGCGAGCGTCGGCGTCGCTGGGATTGCCGATATCGTGCACCTGCCACAGATCGAGATAATCCGTGTTGAGCCGCCTGAGCGAGGCGTCGAGATTCTGTTGTGCCTCTTGCCCGCTCCTGGCCGTAGTCTTGCTCATCAGGAAAACGATGTCGCGGTACTTCGGCGTGAGCAGTTTGCCCATACGCTCTTCGCTTACGCCTTTGTGGTACGTGGGCGCGTTGTCGAAGAAACGCACACCGCCTTCCAGCGCGGTTTCAATAATCGCTTGCGATTCGCTTTCGGAGTTCACCCCAAGGTGAAAACCACCCACTCCGAGCATGGTGACCCATTCGCCCGTACGGCCCAAAGCGCGCTGCGGCAGGCTCTCTCCCAGACGGTCGCGCTTTGTCGTTTGCGCGCAGGAGGTGAGAAGAAGACCGGTCGTGAAACCGGACAGCGATTGGATGAACGATCGGCGATGAACCATTGGGATAAACTCCTATTCTTTGGCCAAGCGCTTGCGCCAATACTCCCGCTTGTAGAGTTCCACACGCTCCTCGAAGGGCATGCTGGCGTCGCCGGGGTACTCTTCCTCACGCCAAGGGAACGCGTCCCACACCTTCGCCGTGCTGTCGTTACTCCCCGTGACAATGCGCTTGCCGTCCGGGCTGAACGAAACCGAAAATAACGCCTCAGAATGTCCTTGGAGGTTGAGGAGTTCGCGGCCAGTTTCCGCATCCCACACCTTCATCGTGAGGTCCCCACCCCCCGTGACGATGCGCTGGCCGTCCGGGCTGAACGCAACCGAATAGACGTGGCCGGAATGCCCTTCGAGGCTGATCAGTTCGTGACCGGTCTCCGCATCCCATATCCTCGCGGTCTTGTCCACACCTCCAGTAGCGATCTGCTTGCTGTCGGGGCTGAACGCCACCGACATCATCAAGGCAGAATGCCCTTCGAGGCTGACGACTTCGCGACCGGTCTCCGCATCCCACACCTTCGCTGTGTTGTCCCAACTTCCGGTAAGGATACGTTTGCCGTCCGGGTTGAATGCAACCTGCCGAATGGAATCAGAATGCCCTGTGAAACTGAAGAGTTCGCGACCGGTCTCCGCGTCCCATACCTTCGCTGTATGGTCGTGACTTCCCGTGACGATGCGCTGGCCGTCCGGACTGAATGCAACCGACATCACCCTGTCGGAATGCCCTTCAAGGTTGACGACTTCCCGGCCGGTCTCCGCGTCCCATACTTTCGCTGTATTGTCGTGACTCGCTGTGACGATGCGCTGGTCGTCCGGGCTGAACGCAACCGAGTTCACCCAGCCCGAGTGGCCTTCGAGGCTGAGTACCTCGCGGCCCATCTCTGCGTCCCACATCTTTGCCGTGTGGTCTTTACTCCCTGTGACGATGCGCCGGCCGTCCGGGCTGAACGCAACCTCCCTAACGCCGTCAGAATGCCCTTCGAGGCTGACGACTTCGCGGCCGGTCTCCGCGTCCCAGATTCTTGCTGTGTTGTCTTGACTCCCCGTGACAATGTGCTTGCCGTCCGAGCTGAACGCAACCGAAAATAACGCCTCAGAATGTTTTTCGAGGCTGAAGACCTCGCGGCCGGTCTCCACGTCCCACACCTTTGCTGTGCTGTCTTCACTCCCTGTGACGATGCGCTGGCTGTCCGGGCTGAACGCAACCGACCAAACCAAGTTGGAATGCCCCCGAAGCGTGAGGAGTTCGCGGCCGGTCTCCGTGTCCCACACCTTTGCTGTTGCTGTATTGTCCAAACTCCCCGTAACAATGCGCTTGCCGTCCGGGCTGAACGCAACCGACAATAACGCCTCAGGATGTCCTTGGAGGTTGAGGAGTTCGCGGCCAGTTTCCGCATCCCACACCTT
>CAYTDF010000561.1:0-3991 GCA_964436365.1 uncultured bacterium
AAATGAAGACAGAAGGAGCCGCCTAAAATCAACTAGAAATGGGATTGACTCCACTGGGACCATCTGGCATGGCTGCCGGTGAGCACCGCGCCTATGTGGCTCAGAGAGGCCGTGCGCACACGTCCCTCGCTAAATCATAAGTCATTTATTATGAGGTTGTTACGTTATGTCTCGAACCTGAATGCGGCCTGGCCCGGCGGTTGCTTCGACAGGTGTATCCATAGGTGTGTAAGGACGTCACTGTGGCTTCAAAGCGAATGTCATTCACCGGAATCTTGTTACTTCTGACGTCCCTCTCTGTGGAGGGCGCGGAGAAGAAGCGCGCCCTGCGGATCACTCCGGTGGTGCGCGCCGTGCAACAGGCTCTCCCGGCGGTCGTGAACCTGTCTACGAGCAAGAACATCTCGGTGCGGCAGCGTTCCCGTTCCTTGTTTCGCTCGCCAATCGACGAGTTGCTTTTTCCCGGTTCCCGACGCACATACAAGCAGACATCCTTGGGATCGGGCGTTCTGATCGATGGCGAAGGGCACATACTGACCAACAATCACGTGATCGCGTTTGGCGATTTCGGCCCCGCCGATGAGATCACGGCTTATATCCACGGCGAGACGCATCCACGGCGGGCCTACATCTTGGGGACCGATCCCGCTGAGGATCTCGCGGTCTTGCGGCTCGAAGGAGAGCCCCCGGCGAACTTTCTGCCGTTTGGGCGTTCCGACGATCTCATGGTGGGCGAGACGGTCATTGCGATCGGGAATGCGCTGGGGAACTCAAGCACGGTTACGCAGGGGATCGTCAGTTACATCGGGCGGCGTGTCGATGACGGAAAAGGGACCTCGTTGTCCGGCCTGATTCAGACCGACGCCGATATCAATCCGGGGAACAGCGGCGGTCCGCTGATCAACATCAACGCGGAGATCATTGGGATCAACGCCGCGATCAGCACGCCGAGCGGAGGATCGGTCGGTTTGGGATTTGCAATTCCGGTCAACCGTGCGCGGCAGGTTTATGAATACGTCGTTCACAAACGGCTTTCGCTCGCGGCCCGTCTGCGAATCCGGATTGTGGATATGGAAGGCGACCTGAAGCGGGGATTCTTCCAGATGTATCCCGAACTGAGCGGCGACGAGCGTCTGCCGGGCGTCTTCGTGGAAGCCGTGGATGAGGGGCCGTTGGACGGAGTGGTGAAACCCTCGACGGTGATCACTCATCTCCAGGGACGGCGCGTACGCACCACCGACGATTTCGAGTTGCTGGATTCCGAACGCGCCCTGGGGACCGTCAAACTGAAATACTGCTACCGGGGAAAGTTCGGTGGCAAGACGATTCGGTTGGAGAACGCCGCGACAACATTTCGTGAATTGGATTGGCACGGGATGACTGTGCAGAATCTGGATGAGTATTGGTGTCACAAACTTTCGCTGTCCAGGCGGAGCCAGGGCGTGGTTGTGACGACAGTGAAGCGGAGATCGTCCGCGTACCGGGCGGGGATACGGCCGGGGGATTTGATCACCGGCATGGAGACACACCACAGTCGGCGCAGACGAAGCGCGGATTTAGTGAACTTGGATCAGTTCGAGGCCGCGATGAAAGTGTACAGCGGCCGTGAGCGCGTCGTCGTGTATCTGACGCGGATTCTAAACGGCCGTGCGGAACGATTTCATACCGAGATCGAGAACTGAGCCGGATACGCTACTACACAATATTTTTGAGATAGATCGACGGAGAGCATGACAACTCAGACCAACGAGACGAACGAGAAAAAAGAGAAGGACGTCAAACTCGCCTTGGAAGATGTTTGGGCGGACGAAGAGCAACGAGACGAGGACGAGACCGCCGGTGGCGATTCTGCGCCCTCGTATGAAGAGCTGAAGAAGGTGGCGGCGCAAGCGGACGAGATGCGCGAGGCGGCCCAGCGAATGAAGGCCGAGTTCGACAACTTCCGCAAACGGACGCGGCAAGAGAAAGAGAACTGGACCTACCAAGCGCTCGAACCTCTTCTCGCGGATATGATCGGCGTTGTGGATGACTTCGAACGGGCGTTGGATGCGGCGCGGAACGCGGACGAGGTGAATTCGGTGGTTCAGGGTGTGGAGATGATCTCCGGCCGATTGACCCGCGTTCTCGCGGAGCACGGTTTGGAGCGCGTCTCCGCTGTCGGAGAGGTTTTCGACCCCGAACGTCACGAAGCCGTTGTGCGGCAGGAGTCTGCGGATGCCGAACCCGGCACGATTCTCGACGAACTTCAGCCGGGCTACCAGTTCAAAGAGAAGATTCTACGGCATCCCAAAGTGGCAGTCGCCGTGGAAGCGAAGGCGTGAGATCGGCCAGAATCATCTGGAAGAGCAGTGAGCACAGACCGGTGCGAGGCGCTCGAATATAAAGAGGAACCGCACAGGTGGATATAAAATGGGTAAGGTCATTGGTATCGATCTCGGTACGACCAATTCGGTGGTCTCGGTTATTGAAGGTGGAGACCCCATCGTTATTCCAAACGCGGAAGGTGGACGAACCACCCCGTCGGTTGTGGCCTATAACGATTCGGGTGAATGCCTTGTCGGCCAGGTGGCGAAACGGCAGGCGATCACGAATCCGACACGCACGATCTTCTCGGCGAAGCGATTCATCGGAAGACGTTTCGGAGAAGTGTCCGAAGAGAGCTCGCGTGTGCCGTATAAAACGTCGAAAACCTCGGCCGGTTTGAGCGAGTTCGTGATCGACGATAAAGAGTACGCACCGGAAGAGATCAGCTCCCGTGTGTTGCAGAAGATGAAGCAGACGGCCGAGGAGTACCTGGGGCAGGACGTCACCCAAGCGGTGATCACCGTGCCCGCGTACTTCAACGACAGCCAGCGTCAATCGACCAAGGATGCCGGGCGAATCGCCGGTCTCGACGTCCTGCGGATCGTCAACGAGCCCACCGCTGCCGCTCTCGCCTACGGCTTGGAAAAGAAGGGCGATGAGAAGATCGCCGTCTACGATTTCGGTGGTGGAACGTTCGACATCTCGATCCTCCAACTCGGTGGTGGCGTCTTCGAGGTCATGTCCACCAACGGCGATACGCACCTCGGTGGCGACAACATCGATAACACGATCATCGATTGGATGTCGGAGGAGTTCAAGAAGGAACAGGGCATCGACCTCAAGCAGGACGTGACGGCCTTGCAGCGGCTGAAAGACGCCGCCGAAAAAGCCAAATGCGAACTCTCGACGACGACGGAGACCTCGATCGAACTGCCGTTTATTACCGCGGACGCGACCGGGCCCAAACATTTGGCCCTGAAACTGACCCGCGCGAAACTCGAACAGATGATCGCTCCGTTGGTACAGCGCTCGATCGAGCCCTGCAAGAAGGCCCTTAAGGATGCCGGACTCCAGCAGAGCGAGATTGACGAAGTCATTCTGGTGGGTGGCTCTACACGGATCCCGGCCGTGCAACAGGCGGTCGAAGAGTACTTCAGGAAGGCCCCGCACAAGGGTGTCAATCCCGATGAAGTCGTGGCCATCGGCGCGGCGATTCAGGCCGGTGTCTTGACCAAAGAGGTCAAGGACGTCCTGCTCCTGGACGTTACGCCGCTTTCGTTGGGGATCGAGACGCTCGGGGATGTCTTCTCCGTGTTGATCGAACGCAACACTACGATTCCGACCAAGAAAAGCCAGGTCTTTTCCACGGCGGCCGATAGCCAGCCCGCGGTTTCCATTCGCGTGCTGCAGGGTGAACGAGGCATCGCTTCGCACAACCGGGCGCTGGGCACCTTCGATCTCGTGGGCATTCCTCCCGCGATGCGCGGCATACCGCAGATCGAAGTGACTTTCGACATCGATGCCAACGGCATCGTCCATGTTTCGGCCAAGGATTTGGGGACCGGCAAGGAACAGAAGATCAAGATCGAGTCCTCCAGCGGTCTCTCGGACGAAGATATCCAGAAGATGGTCAAGGATGCCGAGGAGCACGCGGAGGAAGACGAGAAACGCCGTGCGGAAGCCGAAG
>CAYTDF010000562.1:0-3982 GCA_964436365.1 uncultured bacterium
GAGGACGGTGACAAAGAAGAAGAGCCAAAAAGCGAGCTGAAGCATGCTAGGACGGTCATGGAGGTCGATCTTCATCATGCGCACCTCGTTTCGAAGTCTGGTGTTGAGTATCTCTCTTAGAAATCGTCCGTGAGTACCGGCGCGGGGACAATGGTGCCCCGCGCCGGACGGGCATCCGGTTCGAGATATCTCCTGTATTCATATAGTACCTCGGAAATTGGGCAGAAGCCGTACGCGGTAGGCGCTAGTCGAAAGGCGCACCGGTTATGCTACGCTATGTGTGCCGGTGTGATCGAACGTCGGCGAACCATTCAAGCGCTGCTAGCCCTTAGCGGATTCTGCAGATGGGTAATCTCCGAGAGGTAAACACGATGAGGAAAGCCGCAATTCTGTGCGCCACGGCCCTGACAATCCTTTCCGGCTCAACAATCCTTCCCGGCTGGGCGGATGAGATCATCGATCGTCCCCTGCGCACATTGCAGCAGAGCGGCTCGGTCACGAGCGCGGCGGTCTCTCCCGATGGCCTGCATATCTTGGGATCGAGCATCGCGTCCGCCACCGTCAGTTGCGTGGGAGAGCTAACCCTGTGGGACCTGATGACCGGCCAAACTCTCATTCGCTATGGGGAGACGATCGCTGGCGAGCCTCGTTGCCCGTTGTCCGTGATCTTTTCGCCGGATGGCAAGCAAATCTTGACCGGCAACAATGACGGGACATTGACGGTGTGGGATACCGAGACCGGGGTTCACTTACGTACCTTTGGCGACCACGCCGACGCCGTACAGTCGGTTGCCTTCTCGACGGTCAAGAAGAGAGCGCTGGCAGCCAGCGGCAGTTCCGACAACACCGCTAAGTTATGGGACACATCGACGGGCGCTTTGCTCACGACGTTCCCGCATGGGGATCGTGTCTGGTCGGTGGCATTCTCCGATACAGGCGATCTCTTGATCACCGGCGGAGGCGACCTGACAGCGAAACTCTGGGATGTGAACGAGGGGACTCTGCTCCGCACGTTCCAAGGCCATTCGGACTGGGTGGTCTCTGTCGCTTACCTCAAACAGAAGAAACGGACCTATGTGTTGACCGCAAGCCTCGACCGTACGGCTAAGCTTTGGAACGCCGAAACGGGGGAACTCGTTCGGACCTATACGCACATCGCAGAGCCGTGGTCGGTGGCCTTTTCGCCCGACGGCGAAAGGATCGCTGCGGGTCTCAGCGATGGCACCGTGCGGATTTGGGCGGTCGAGGGCGACACGGGAGGGGACGGCCTGGATTGGGACCTTGACGACAACGGGGACGGTGTCGATAAGCGGGCAGGCGCAAGCCGAACGACCCATGCGACGATGGATCATCCGATATTGAAGATCGATGCACACAACAAGGAAGTCCGTTCGATCGCCTACACACCCAGTGGAAAACACCTTGTGACCGGTAGTGACGACGGCTCGATTCGAACCTGGCAAGCCGATCCATCCGACACCGTGGAGATGCAGCCGGTTCCGGTGAGCGACGATTTCTTTACCATTTCCGACCGCTTTCGAATTCTCGACGCGTATTCCGTGCCGAACAGAAAGCTCCGCGTCGACGGGATCGACACCATGAACGATGCGCTGACAATGGCGTCCGCCAACGTGTTGGCCATCGGCCGGAATCAATTTGTCGGTGTTGGACGGGGCTCGGACTCCGCGTTCAGGGATATAGGCGCTGTGGTCGTGTTGTACGACTTCGACGGTGCGCCACATATCGTCGCGCAGACCAATCGCAAGGAATCCAAGATCGAGCTTCTAGGGTTTGCGGATGGGGTGCTCTTTGTCCATCTCCCGAAAGCCAAACAGATCGTGCGCGTAACCGGCGACTGAGGTGCGGGCGTCTTCGTTTCCGAGAATGTGAGCAGCCCGGATATGAATCGTGACGGGCGCGTGGATGCGATGGACCTTATGCTTTTCAACCCCTACTGGCACACACAGACGCGGTGACGAAGAACTGATCGATCGCGTTATTTGGGCGCTTCGCGCAGGACTTTCGCTCGTAGGAGAAACAGGACCAGCGGCACGATCAGCAGCAGAAGCATCAAGGGGCCGACCAAGCCGTCGTACACTTGGCTTCCGCCGATCCAGACCGTCTTCGGTCCCAAACGCTTGAACTCCTCTCCCAAGGTCTTGATGTAAAACACCCACCCAAAGTGCAGGCCGAGCGGGAGGAACAGGCTCCCTGTCTTCACGGTAGCCAAACAGAGCACAACCCCCACCAGGAAAATGCCCAAGAGGGAGATCAAGTCCAGCTCGGTGGCCATCCCGGCCACAAGGTGAAAGGCGGTAGGAAAACCGGTGTACCAATGAAGCGCCTCGGGATCGTAGTCGACGGCCCCACCTTGGAAGAAATGAAGGCTGCCGAAAATGGCGCTGCAGACCGTCACCGCCACGGCAAGAGACATGTGCCGTCGTAGCGCGCTCAGCAGCGCGCCTCGGAACAGATACTCTTCAATCAATGAAATCACAGCGGCGGCCGAGAGACCGGCGAGGATGCGCAACGCCCATTCCACAACCGGCGTCTCTCCCAGAAAGCGGCTGTACCCAATGAAGAGTTTCCCTATCG
Organism: uncultured bacterium; assembly: GCA_964436365.1. GTDB lineage: Bacteria > Hinthialibacterota > Hinthialibacteria > Hinthialibacterales > CAYTDF01. The sequence continues at coordinate 2,596 of CAYTDF010000562.1, forward strand.
ACAGAAGGCAGATAGAAACGAAACCCACCAGTCCGCCGATTGCGAAGTTACGCCGAGCGCCGTGATGAAGCCGCAAACCCGCCTCGACCGGTGTGGGCAAGCCCAGGTGCCGCGCTTGGGAGAGAAAGCCGACGATTCCAAGAACCATGAAGACCCGGCGCGCGATCCGGCTCACCGTGTAGTCACCCGCAATACCCAATGCGCGGAGCGCGGTCACGATCGGTGGAACAAGGAGGCAGGCTATGAACATGCAGACCAGCAGGGCGGCCAGGAGACGGCTCCAAGGCCGTTGACAAGCACTCACAGATCCTTCGCCTCCTCAGCGTTCGAGTACCCGGAAACCCGGGTGCACACCTCGGTAGGGTAGCCGACTCTAGAGGCTCTTGTCACACCTTCTACGGGTATAAGTGGGGCGGGGATCTCTCAAAACCGTGCGAACACGACCACGGAGAGACAGAACACCTTTTTCCGCCCCCCTCCAAATTAGAAAGAGGGCCGGCTTGCGCCGGCCCTCGAAACAATCGACTTCAAACTCTCAGGGGAGAGATGATTAGAAGGCAACCTTAACACCCGTGCGGATGAACAGGGCTTCATCATCATCGCCGAGAGCGTCTTCCACGGCATCACCCGGGAAGAACACAGCAGCGCCGAGGAACGCATCGATGTTCTCGGAGTATTCGTAGTCCAACTGCACGTCAACTTCCCAGCCGAGGTCGTCGTCATCGACAACGCCCACCGGAACGCGAAACGCGTCGCCGCCAAGGCTGACGATGGCGGGCTGGGCATCCTCTTCATCCAACAGGAAGTAGTACCAGTCGGTATCCAAGGAAAGATCTTCTGTCAGGTCGCAACCGGCGTCCAGGTGGAAGACATGCGAGTTCGTGAAGACAAAAGCGTCGGCGATCATGCCATAGCCCTTGTTCTCGAACGGAGCGGTGAAGGACTCCATATCGTCGTCCATGGGATCGTCGTCACCCGAAAGGTAGGTGTAGACAAAGCCAAATTCAGGAGCGTAGTCGAGGTCGGGATGGTAGTTGATGCCCGCTTCGACAGCCCAAGCGTCAACATCCATATCGTCGCCACCGGCCATCGCGACATCGTCGCTATCGCCAGTCTGGTAGACGCCTTCGAGTTTCCACGCAATCTCATCATCCATGCAGGCGCCCGCAACGCGAAGGCCGAAGGAGTAGAGATCAGAGTTGTTGAACAGGAACGCATTGGCATCGGGACCTTCAGAGTCGACCCAGTTGATGTACGCGTCGACCTGGAGATTCTCCACAGAGGACGGAACATAGCTCAGGTAGATACCCAAAAGGGAAGTATCGTCGCTAGCATCGGCACCGTTGTTGTCGGTGGCGAGCAGGTAGGTCACGTCAACGACGACTTC
>CAYTDF010000563.1:0-3981 GCA_964436365.1 uncultured bacterium
GAGATGTCGTGGTTCCCCGGGGTATAGAAGAACGGCATCTCCAGGGCATCGATCATCTGATTGAACTCATCCCACTCTTCTTCCAACTGCCCGACATCTCTGGTATTCCCTTCGATCAGGTCGCCGACGCTCATCGCGAACTCCGGCTGCATCACGTTCAGTTTTCCGGGCACGGTATCGAAGATGCCGTCGCGTTCGCCGCCTGTACGGTCTGTAACCACGGCGAACTGGAAGTTGTTAGGATCGTTATTGAAATCCAAGTTAGTCCATGGGTTCTTGTCGGGGCTCGTCTCGGCGGTAAACCGCGCGTAGTCGCCACCGGTTGTGGCGCATCCCACGAGCAGGATGGGCAGGAGGATCGCTGTATGAATTCGGGTCATCGGATTTTATTCCTTTCCGTGCATCTGACCGAGATGTGTACGATGGCACACTCCATTTCCGTTCCCAAGGTCCGGTACCGGTCGACTTTCTCCACACGCTATCTTGAAGGCACTTGGCCTAGGTCAAACGGATTCTTAGAGATGCGATGAGGTCTTGACATGGTTCTCGTCTGGACGTCACTCCAGGGGGGGATTCAGAATGAGGTACAGTGCGCTGGAGCGTCTCCCAACAGTCTACTTCGGTTCACGCGACAACCAAGCGCTCCTCAACCCCGCCGAGGCAATAACGGATAGCTGTGGCCGTCTTCTACGCCCCATTCCCAGGAGTGGCAGTTTCCATCTCGTCGACCGCACCTCGTTCGTCGAGCAGCGTATGGTTCAGAGCTTTGAGGCTCAGCAGAACCTCGTTCTGTTCGCACTTGGCTTCTTCCGCGACGCACATGAGTTGTCGGATCGTGTCGGCGATATCGGGTTGATCGCGGCGTAGGGTTTCGATTGCGGCTTCGATCTTCTCGAGGATATCCCGGCCGAAATCGATCTGATTTTGAGCCGCTTCGGAGATATGGCCGATTGGGGTTGCGGCTTCCGGGGCGAGGCGAATGACCTCGTCGATCAGCATCTGCACTTCTTGTTGCAGCCCATCGGCGGCGTTGTCCCGCAAGAAGCGGCACGAGGTCTGTTCTTCGGTCATCGCGGAACCTCTCCCGAGGACTCTTATTTCGGAGCCCACTGACCATTCATTTTGTCAAAACTCGCAGCCTTGGTACAGAGGTCGGCCGCTCCCGGCCTCGCCCGATTTGACAGGAGATTCCGTTTCGCTACTGTGGACAGCGTGGGGCTGGTCGTGTGGGACCGGAGGAGACCGATGGTATCCATCAAAGACCTACTTGCCCGTGAAGGACTCAGACGGTTTTGGGGGGGCGCGGAGCGACGTGCTTGCCCTCGTACTGAAAAGCGTATCTCGATTCGGATTCTGCCGAACGGTTCGGAGACCGATGCCGAATGGATCGTCGCGGAGACGGTCGATATCGGTATATGGGGTCTCCTGTGTGGTGTCGGCCAAGCCATCGCGGTCGCGGAGGTTATCCACGTCGAGTTTCCCGGTATCCAGTTTCCTGTCGATTCAGAAACTCCCTTACGGCTTTCGGGGAGTGGGACCCGCTGTCTGCCGTGGGTGAGGAAAGGTGACGGCTGGGAGGAGGCCGCGTATCTTTACGAAGTTGGGATTCATTTCGAGCGAGGCCGACATCTCCCCCCCGAACCGATGGCAGTGTGGAAACAGTATGTTCTCCAACACACAATCGTCTGAACCGCTCTCCCTACCAATCCCTCAACACCGGAAACTCCGTAATCCGTAGCCGGGTGCTGCCGTACGGGATCAGCTCCAACTCCGTCTCTGGCTGCTCGGAAACCACAGGGCTCTGGGGCGGCGTCCCGGCCGAGTTATCCACCTGCACCCACTCGGGAATCGCCCGGCCTTTCACGCGTAGTACAACCGGCGGCGCGTCGTGCGCGAAGGGCTGCTTGGCGATGGGATGGCGCTCGACCGTGATCGACTTCTCAGGCTGACTCGGATCCAGAATCAGGCCGTAATTCCAGGGCGTGGTGGGATAGACCTCCCAGTCGACAACCGGCAGCGTCTCGTGGTGACGGGCGCGTGCCTCAAAATGCTCTCCGATTTTCAGCGAGTAATAGAGCGGCCCGCGAAGAATCGCTATCGAGCCGTTGTAGCGCCTCTCTGTCCGCAAACGCATCGGCAGGGTCAGTTCCACAACATCGCCGTCCTTCCATTTTCTGGTGAGCCGGAAGAAGCTTCCCGGCTTGGGCTCGACCGTCTCGCCGCCGCACACGATCCGCGCGCCCTCCGCCCACGCAGGAATACGCAGATAAAAGGGGAACTCCGGCGCGGACTTCGGCAGTGAGACCGTGAACCGGATCCGGCCGTCGAAGGGATACTCCGTCTCCTGTAGAATCCGCACGTCGGTGCCGCCATCGCCAACTCTTACGGTCGCCTCGCTCGGCCCGTAGGCGACAGCCGCCACCCCACCGTCGCGCGAGGCCATCCACAGATGGGCCACGAATTTCGGCCAGCCTTGGTGCATGTTCGCCGTGCAGCACCCATAGTTGGGCTCCAGGCCGTAGAGGTTGGAGAAATCGCCATTCGTGCTCCAGTTACGTTTCGCCACCGTGCAGACCACCTGATTCGCCTGCTGATCGTATTGATGCGCCCAATAGTCGGCCGTGCACGCTCCGGGGTTGGCGTTATAGGCCAAGCTTTCGAGACGATCCGCCAGGGCCGCATCGCCGTAAAGTGCAACCAGGTTCTCCAGCGAGAACATCGTCTCCACAACGCCACAGAGTTCGGTACCTTGCGAGGGGTGCCGCCCCGCGAGATGCTCGTCGCCCGAGAAACGTCCCGCCACTTGGCCGTGATATTTATCGAGAGCGGCCAATCCGTCGTAGAGAGCCTGCTTGTGACGCACGTCCCGCGACCGCTGATACCAGAGCCCCGGATGTTTGATGGCCATGCCGATATTCACCACATGGCTGGGATGCCCGTACTGAATCCCTTTCTGCAAGACCTCGTCCGTATAGGGGAAATCGAGAAAATAGCCGGTCCAATCGAAACTGTTTTCGTAGATCGAGTCTGCCACCGCGAGCAGATCCGCGTCGCCGGTCCGGCGATACAGCCACAGAATCGACGGAATATTCTCCATCGCTCGCACCCCGCGCCACTCGTTATCCGGCCAATCGGGGGGCTCGTTCTTCAGGTACCGAAAGTAGTTCTGCAGCAGCGTTGTCACTCGTGCGTCGCCCGTGGCGTCTGCGGTTTGTGTGAGCACTTTGAGCGCGACCGCCAGTGGCCAACGGTCTTTGTTCTGCGGCGGGCCAAACCAGCCGTTCGCTTGGCCGCTGGAGAGCATCCATTCCACGAACGGTTTCGTTTTATCAATTAGTTCTTGCTCTTTGAGTTGGTACGCGAGAGGCACCAGCCCGTCGAGGTAGTATGGAGCTCGTTCCCAGGCGTCGCCGCCGCCGCCCTTCCACGCGGACTCACTCACGCTCGGCCAGAACTCGTCGAGATGGCCGGTCAGTCCTTCGGCTTGCACCGTGAGTTGATCGCGTAGCCAGCCCCGTGGCTCGATCGCACCCAGGGGCAGGGCGATAAACGTTTCCGGCTCCAAGGTTTCGGGATTGGCGGGATAGAGAGTGTCGGCTTGCGGCTCCATAGGCATCACCATCGGCAACAGGGTCATCGTCAGGAAGAACGTTCTCATATTCCTCGTCTCCACACATCCGTTCGGCTGGAGTTTTCCAGCCACCTGTACGCTATCTTACGGCCACGCCGCGGGGTGTTCTACCGGACGCTCGTTCGTACCCCTTGAAGATCGATTTCGTGGGAACACCCAATGTGGAGCGTGCGAAGCGCCTGCGGGGGCCGGGCGCCAACGCCTTCCTTGCGGAAACAATTCGTGGAAGCCACATTGATTTGTGTATAACCGCCGTTCGTGCTTCTATGCGCCTAGAGAATCGGTTTCGAGACCCGTACGAGATGGAGAGAGAAGATGCCCAACCTGTCCGTGAACATCGACCATGTCGC
>CAYTDF010000564.1:0-3977 GCA_964436365.1 uncultured bacterium
CCTTTGACCCAAACATAAACCGGGTTGTCGTCAAGGTTCTGCATCTTCTGTTCGCGGGTGACGTGCCCCGCATAATAAGCGCGTCTGCGTGTTTCCGTCTGATATCCCGGCGCTTTTACCGTCAGCCGCACATCATCGCCTGGCATTAAGGGTGCGTTCGGTATCTCGAACCGGCCATGCGAATCCACAGGAAGAACTGTTCTCCCGTCGAGATGCAGAATTCTCTTGTACACCGCGTGGGCGAAAATCCTGTACTCCACCTCGGCTTCGGGGATGGGTTCGCCCGCCTTGTCGGTCACTTGGCCCACGATCTTCACAGATTGATCGAGAACGATGTCGATGCCCTCGATCGTCTCTCCGGGTTGATAAGTAAATATCGCGCTTTCCCCAGAGCCGTGCTCCGGGTGACTGGCGTAGAGACGCTCTTTGCGCCCGGATGAAGAGCGTCTGGCGTAAAGGTGAAGATAGGCTCTGTATTCCCCGTCTTCATCCGTCAACGTCCATCCCCGCGTCATCTGCACGTAGGCCTGGCGTACAGGTTTCCCCTGCCGGTCGTAGACGTGTCCGGTCACCTGCGGCCCTTTGTAGGCGAGAATCTCGATCCCTTCGACATCCGCATCTTCTACGGTGACCGGAATCACCGCCTTGCGCCCGGAGAGGAGCGTATAGGGATGGGCCTTCTCTGCCTCAAAGATCTTGCCGATTCGATACTTTCCCCGGGGTACGTCATCGAAAGAGAAGAAGCCTTCTGCACCTGACGTAGCGCCTCGAATCACGTTGTAGCCGCTCCAACTCGGGGGGAGCAGGGCCAAAGGGAACTCCGCGACCGGTCCTCGAGTCTCAACGTCGAGGACATGGCCGGAGACGCTGTAGCCTTTGTGTTTCAGTACCAGAGTGGCATCGTGAAAATCGCGGTCTACCTTGATTTGGGCAGTGGATCGGTCAGTCAATGCGTAATCCGTATGCTTGGCACTGATTTCGTATCCGCCCGGTGAGAGTGACAGAAAGTGAACCTCGCCAGACTGTGGCGTCTCTTCGGTTTCGATGCGTACTCCCGCTCCATCGTCGCGCCGCAGCTGGACCGCCGCCAAGAAGACGGGAGCGTTCGTATCGTCGAGCACACGAACCAGAAGGGACGCCTCGCGACGCAGGACGATCTTCTTATCCTGTACTCCAGCGGGAATGGTCGCTTCCGTGTGGCCGAGATAGCTCTCCGCCCCTGCCTCCAGACTGTACGTGCCGGGCCAAATCGTGGGGAACTGAAACGCGCCGGACGCATCGGCAACGGCTGCATACGATACAGCGGCAATCATCGGTTCGGCGGCGGTCACGGTCACCGTGTCGAAGTTCCTATTGGCATAGAGTGCGATGTGTGCCCCGGGAATTGGATTGGAGGAGGTGTCGATAACCTCACCGGAGACGATATGAGCGCGGGGTAGCCGGAGAATTGGGCTCGATTCGGCGTCCGAGTCCGTAGCGTGCTCTCTGGTCACCGCCGCAATCGCGTCCGCAGCCGTGGCGCTAAAGACAAAGCGTCCTCTGGGGAGTTGGCAGCGGAAGCGACCGAACGAATCCGTAGTGACGCGTCTTTCCGTCGTCTCCGTGTCGTCAGCCGACTTCACACTTAATCTGGCGGAGGCATAGCCCTGGCCGGTTTCGTCGAGCACCGAGCCGTCGAGAATATACATTGGAGCCGGTGTCTGCTCCGCTGTGATTCTTGGCTCCAGGTGGATGACTTGCTCTTCTTCCAACGGGAGCGGCGTTGCTCGTTCCTTCGGCAGCCGGGATCCCGGTTCCCAGAGAAGAACTACACCGATAATCGCCAGAACCAGCACCAACACAACCACCCCGACTTTGCTCGAGATGGAACTCAATTTCCTGGATCGGAAAGCCCCCATGGATTCCCCCTCTTGGTTCACGCGGCACCCTCACCTGGTTTCGGCGAACTACGCGGCCTTCATTCAGAAACCAGCCCCCCGCTTGCTTTCACATCGATCTCCCAACCCAGATTGACGATAAGGGTATCTGTCATGTTTCTATATGTGTAGTATGACATAGACTGAGCGTCAAGCATCTCAAGAAGAAACGTGCAAATCCTTGTTGAACTGAAACTGTGCGACGTCAGGATACGATATAAGGTCTTGAATTATTGGTGGTTAAATCATGGTTCACGTCCAGGCCCACCAGCAAATCATGGGCGGGACACCCACCGCTCGGTTGACTAAAGAACACGATTTAGCGCGTTGTGCCAGACGGTGAGCCGGGTTTGCCGTTCATCCTCTGACAGCCGGGGTTCGAAAATTCGGTCGACCTTGCGTAACTGCTGGACATCCCCAGCCGAACTCCAGAATCCCGCACCCATGCCTGCCAGGTAGGCCGCACCGGTTGCGGTGGTTTCGATATTCACGGGTCTGTTGACCGGGATGCCCAACAAATCCGATTGTATCTGCATCAGTAGATCGTTCTTACAGGCTCCGCCGTCGACGCGGAGTTCGCTTAAGCACCCGCCCAACTCGGGAATGGCGACCAGGTCGGCAACCTGGAACGCGATTCCTTCCAGCGTGGCTCGGGCGATGTGCGCGGCACTGGAGCCGCGAGAGAGTCCCAACACAGCCCCTCGGGCTTCGGCGTTCCAATGAGGCGCGCCAAGTCCGGTGAAGGCCGGAACGACGATCACGCCGTCCGAATCGGGTACACGGCGTGCTAGGGTCTCGCTCTCCTGGCTGCTAGCGATCAATCCGAGTTCGTCCCGGAGCCATTGCACCGCCGCCCCCGCGATGAAGACGGAGCCTTCCAGCGCGAACGCGGGCTCCCCACCGGGCGAAATCGCGGCCGTGCAGAGTACCGGTGATGTTGGGACGCTTGCGTCGCTGCCTCGGTGACAGAGAAGGAAGCAACCCGTCCCGTATGTGTTCTTCACAGTCCCGGACTCTAGGCATCCTTGGCCGAAAAGTGCGGCCTGTTGATCTCCGGCGATTCCCGTGATCGGAACTCCCGCCCCAAGGGCCGTCTCCTGTGACCCCGAACTCTCCGGCGCTGGCGCGAACTTCGGGCAGTAGGGATTCTGGAATCTCGAACCGTTCCAGTAGTTCCTCGTCCCAGCATTGGCGGGAAAGGTTGAACAGCAATGTTCGTGAGGCGTTTGTCGGCTCGGTCGCGTACACTTTGCCGTGCGTCAGGTTCCACAGCAACCAGCTGTCGACCGTTCCCGCGGCCAAACGTCCATTCTCCGCGAGCGCCCGGACATCGCGATTCTCTGACAGGAGCCATTTGAGCTTTGTTCCTGAGAAGTATGGATCGGGCACCAATCCTGTCTTCGCGCGGATTTCCGCCTCCATCCCCTCGGCCTTCATGGCCTCACACATTCTGGCTGTGCGTCGATCCTGCCATACGATGGCCGGGGCGGCTGGGCGGCCCGTTTGACGGTCCCACACAACGATTGTTTCGCGTTGGTTTGTGATTCCGATCGCCTCGGGAGCGGGTCGATCCCGGAGAACTTCGGAGGCCGTCTCGATGACGGTCCGCCAGATGGCATCCGCGTCGTGTTCGACCCAGCCAGCCTGGGGGTAGTGTTGCTGAAACTCACGATACGCTTTGGCCTGCACCGATCCATTGGGATCGACGATAAGTGAGGTCGTGCCTGTCGTACCTTGGTCGATGGCTAAGATCATGGTTGGCGGGCTCGGGAGCGGGTGTGTGCGGGGCTCTCTGGAATTGTGTTCTCAGTCACGGTCTGAACGTTTATCGATTCGATAGCTGCTTCGCCTCGGGGTACCCTGTTGGGAGAACGTCTTGGCGTACGATTTCATTTCCGTGGCGAGTTCGGAAACTTCGAGGAAACTGTGCAGGTGGCGATGCCGCCCATTGGTCACGATCCCTACCGAAACCGTCATGATCGGGTAGCGAACCAACTGATGTTGGCGGTTTTTCGCCTCGATATAACCGGCTTGCCGATCGGACTCATCGTATTGATACGG
>CAYTDF010000565.1:0-3977 GCA_964436365.1 uncultured bacterium
GTGAAATCGCCAATGCCTGTTCTCTATACTTGATGGCCTTGTCGACCTGGCCCAGACGCAGGTAGGCTGCTCCTACCATTCCGAGCATTTGCATTCTCTTCTTCGGTGCCATTCCGTTCTCGATTTCCGACTTGCCAAATCGCTTGAGGATGGCGAGGCCTTGACGCACCATTCCGTACTTTTGAAGCAACTGAGATGTCCGACCCAGGAGTTCGAAGGCCCGGTCGAACTCCCGGTATTCGAAAAGGTAGTGTCCTGCCTCCAGATCGACACGGGGATCGTTCCAATTCTCCGCCCGCTTCTCCAGGAACGTCCCGACACGACGGAAGGTCTCCAGCCGCAATTGTTCCCGTTCTTCTTCGGAGAACTGCTCAATGATGAACTCCGAGGTCATGGGGTGGACTTCGTAGAGTTTTATTTGGCTTCCCTCTTCGTTGCGTCCCCGGACCTCTCCTAGCAGGGAGGTGGTTCGCAGTTTCTCGGCGGTTTGTACCGTCAAGGCGTCCTCAGCGTCCGGTTCGCCGAGTTGCAGCATCAAGTCCCAATCCCACGGACGGAGCAAGAGCGTCATCCGCAGCAGCATGCGACGGCAGCGGTCATCCAACACGTGTGACCAGATCTTCTCCAGCAACAAATCTTCATGGATTTGCTCCACGACCGTGCCCAGTGCGGGTTGAATCAGGTCATTCCACTCTCGTTCAATTTCCGCTTCGTCACCCGGTGTCGTCCATGGGCCTCGCGTGTCGTCCCAATCCCGCAGTTGCTCTCCGATTAGGGCGTCGAGAAACTGCACGGCGCGTGGATGTCCGTGGAGCCGTTCCGCCAGCTGGGCGCGGCTCGTCACGGATAGCCTGCGTAACCCCTCATGCCAACTCATCATGCGGAAGATGGTGTCGGGTTTCATCGGCTGGACGTGAATCCTCACCTCGGCGAAATCCGCATTCCGATAGCGGCAGCTGGCCACGACGGAGAGTTTTTCGCCGCTCTGCGCTTGCAGTGTTTGCCAAATCGCCTGGGTTTGCGGCTCACGCCAGTCGGCGAAGGCCTGAGCGTCGTCCTTCTCTGGCGCTCCGCTCAGAAGTGTCTCTAGGTTGTCGAGATGGATGACGAGTCGCGGCACGCGCTCGAGAATGATGCGGAGGAACTGCTCGAAGCGTTCTGCCGTCGTCAAATCGGATATCTGATCGACAGACTGGACGACTCCGCCCCATTGCAAACCAAGTATCTCTTGGCCGAGGTCCGAGAGCCGGTTGACTAGCTCCCCGGCTTGGTCTTCGTTCCTCTCGAGTTCGCGGCACCAGACATTCATCAGCGCACACTGGCCATTCGTCATTGTGGAAACGGCTCTTAAGGCGAGCGTGGTCTTGCCCAATCCGCCGAGTCCCTGATAGACGAAGACTTTCTGCCCGGCCTGGAGTTTCTTGCGGGACTCGTGCAGTTCACGCCGTCGGCCAATGAAAACCTTCGCCGATATCTGCCGTTCCAGAGGACCTATGAACTTGCGTTTGTGTGGCGCGGCTTTGGTCTCGTTGTGCTTTTTGGGCAGTTCGGTAGTGAGCGGATGGTCCGGACCGCGGTGATAGAGGACCAACTGCGCCCATGCGAACGGGGATAACTCACCCGCCGTCGCGGTTATCGACTCGGCGCGGCGCATCCCCTTGCGTGACTCGGCCGAAGCTCTTGCTAGCCGGGCTCGTGCTTGCCGCACGCCGTGGCGTGTGAGCGCCCCTTTCGCCAGCGCCTCATAGAATGCCACCTCGGCCTCGGTGGAGAGCTCGTCGGCGACCGGACCGTAGTAGCCGACCATCTGAGTAACACCCTCGCTATGAAGATGCGCGGCGGTGATGCTGGATCCCGCAGTCTTCTTTTCTACGTCGGCCGGGGTGTTGCCGTGGCAAGAGGCCAGATAGAAGAAACGCGGGAACCGATTGGGGGCCTTGATGCGGATATCGCGAACCAGGTCGCCGATTTCGACTTTGTCCTCTCCACCTTAGCCGCTCTCAAACAGCAGCGCGCCCGGCATCCCGTGGCCGGAGAAATGGACGCCGATGGGTTGGTGTTCGACGATGGCCTCCACCAGTTCCTCCGCCTCGCCGAGCTCGGTGAAGTGCACGCCAGAATAATCGTGGATGGCCCGCGCCAAGCGGTAACTCTCCGCTTCGTGGTTCAGGCTGCCCGTCTCTGTGCGGTCGGGCGCGGCAACGCAGACCACCAGTCCGGCGGTTTGAGTGAGTCACTTGCGGCGTTCTCCGAAATCGGGACGGTTCGCGCCAAGTCGATCCGTGCCTCGCGTAGCAAGAACTCTTCTTCGTCGCGCATCAGTTCCCAGGGCAGGGAGAGGATGAGGTCGTCGTCGCTTTCGAGCGTCAAGAGAGGAGGTTGGCCGTCTCTACCTTTGGACTGTTCGATTGCCGTTCGAGTGGGCTCATCCAACAGCAGCTCGCCCAGGGTGTCCCCGATCTTCACCGCGTCGGCGTGCAGCTCGGCGCGGATCTTTTTCTCGTCGGCGGGCTCTTGCGACATCCTCCAGAAGTCGCGAAACGCCACCGCCAAGTTCGTGTCGTTTTTCCAGGGCTCATCGACCACGCGTTCGCTTCCGTCGCTGCCGACGATTTTCCACTGGAATTCCTCTTCCGAAGCCACAGAGATCTTGATGCGAAGCCCTTTTGCGCTGGGAACTCCAACGATTTTCCCGACGAGGTAGTCGATCAGTTCGGGTATCTGTTCGTGACTGTCGGGATGCAGTGGCTTGATGTTGGCTTCTTCCAGAAGCTCGCGGCTTTCCGAGGGGATTGCATTCCAACCGTCCTCGGTTATGACCGCGCAGGAGGGCAACAGTTCCGGGCGTCCTTCCGGCCCCAGATTCTCTAGCCATTGCAGAAGACGTTCGTCGGTCAAGCTGCAACCGAAGAAGACGACGCCGTGCTTGCGCAGTGTACTCTCGAAATCCGCATTGAGCAGCGGATAGTCATCGCGGTAGGTCTCGTAACTCTTCCCGGCGAGGATGATTCTCTTGAAATTGGCGATGTCTCCGTGAATCTTGTAGAGCGGCAGCCGTTCCGAATTGGCGGTGAGGTCGAGGTTCTGTTCGAAGGTCACCTTCATGTAGCGGCGTTCGATGGCATTGAGGGCGTCCTCGAGCAGTTCGTCGTAGTTTGTGGTGACCGTGGCGCTCCAAGGCAGTTGCATCAGCCTCTCGTGATAGCGCCTATGCGGTTTCGGTTCAAAGATGTCCGACAGGCTCTCGGCCAACAGTCCGCGCCCGTTCTTTTCCACGAACGCGTCAATGGTCTGGAGGGGATCGAGATCGGGATCAAGATCTTCAAAGCTCGCCTCGCGCAGTTTCTCGGCCAGCTGGCCCCAACTGGGGTACCCGGCGGGAATCGACATCCCGGCTCCGACCCAGAGGATCGCGCCTCGCTGCGGGTCGTCCTGTCCACGTTTGACGATCTTGACCAGCCGTTGCACTTCCGGGGATTCGTAATTCATACTCTCCGCCTTTATTGCCGCAGAACAGTTTTGAAGAAGAAAGCTCACCGAACGCCGACACTTGTGCACGATTAGGATACTTCTTCTGACATACATCGTCTACCAGAGGATCACTCGGATCGCACGGCTGAGCGGGGAAGGGCGATAGGGTCGGGCGAGTCGATTTGTGAGCGGTGCGGGGTGGCGGTACTCTGAAGGCTTGGGCGAGGAACCGCCCGCATGAGGAGATCATCATGTACCGAATCCCGTCCGTTATTGCATTCGCTTTCCTCTGGAGCCTCGTGGCCGCGAGCGAAGAGGCTCCGCTTCTTTTCGATACCTCCGATCACGGTGAACCCGGAGAGAAGGCACCGCTGGTGACGCCTTGGAAGAGTTTCCCGCTCGATCCCGATTTCGGCGGTCAGTGGGTGGTTACGGGCGATTTGGATGGAGACGGCGAAGCCGAAGTGGTCAGTGCGCGGAATGTCAATGAGGGCGACGTGCACTAC
>CAYTDF010000566.1:0-3975 GCA_964436365.1 uncultured bacterium
AGCGCAATCTGATTATCCTGTATCTACCTGTTATTGTTATACCTATATATCGTCAATTGATAATTGAGATGATGCGGAAAGTGCGCGTCGCGTTATCTTCCCGGTGTTTGGCGCGCCCCAAACCGCTACCTTGAGGGAAGGAAATCTTGCAGCCTGCGCCCTTAGGGGGAGGAGAGAATCATGAACAGAACGTGTGTTGCGTCGGTGTGCGTGTTGAGCGCTTTGTGCGCTATGGGAGAGCCAAGAGTGTCGTTTCTCGAAGCCATTCACGTTGCCGAACAACGGCTTGGAAATGAAGCCACGGATTGGAGTGTGGAGCGTCTCAACGGCGTCGAGCACGTGGTCGTTCGCGTGCCGGGGGACGAGTCAGTGCGTGCGGTTTGGGTGCATGGCGCGCATGGGCGGGTCAGCAAGATCGAAGGTACGACCGCTGGCAAGACGGAGACGCTGTACCAGTGGCCCGGTGTGAAGGTCGTGGCCCACCGAGGCGGTGCGGATCTGGGGCCCCCGGAGAATACGCTGGCGGCCTTTGAGAAGGCGATCGAGGTGGGAGCGGACCTGATCGAAATCGATATCCGCGAAACCAAGGACGGCCACCTCATCATCATGCACGACTCGACCGTGAGCCGAACGACGAACGGTTCCGGCCGTGTGGAGGAGCTGACTTTGGCGGAAATCCGCGAGTTGGATGCCGGATCGTGGGCGGGGGCACCGTATCGCGGACTCAAAGTGCCCACACTGCGTGAGGCGTTGGAGACGATGAAAGGCCGGGTCGCCCCGGATCTGGATTTCAAGGCCGGGAACCTAGAGAACCTGGTGGCGGTGGTGAATGAAGTGGGCATCGCTGAAGATTGTACGCACTGCGGTCCATGGGAACGTTGCGCGACGATCAAGAAACTCGAACCGCGTATTCGTATCCGTCCAACAATTCAATACGCGCAGCAGGTTCCGCAACTCGCACGCCGCCTCCGGCCCCCGCTCATCAACATGGACTGGCACGCGATTACTGAAGAGAGTATCCGTTTGGCTCATCTGGCGGGTTGCGAGGCGTTCATCAACTGCTTGGGGCGCGCGGATACGCTGCCGTACGCGCGATACTGCGCCGAAAGTGGAGCGGACTACATTCAATCCGACCGTCCCGACCTGGTGGTGACGATGCTGGACGAACTGGGACTGCGATTCAAGAAGTCGCCGTGAGCGTCACGCTTTTTACGCGTGCTTAGGACCCAAGGCGGGTGATGTCCCCGTTGCTGATGATGCCGTTGGAGCCATCGTACTCGAAGTAGAGGTCGCAGGGGCAGAACTTCGGCGAGGAAGCGCCACTGTCACTGTTGTAGGTTCCGTTCGGCCCCGCGGAACCGAGCCAAAAGTCAAACCCATCGATACTTTTGTAATGGCCGAAGGCGTCATAGAAGCGCTTGCGCTTGACCTCGTAGACCCAAAACGTTTCGTAGTAGTAGATCGGTTTGTCGCCGTCATTGCTTCTTCGCAGTGTGGGGTTCAAGAACGGATCGGAAGTCGAGCCGCCAGAGATATACTCGACAGGCGTGGTCAGAAACTTCCAACGGCCCGGCCAGGTCATGTTGTTGATTCTAGGATACCTCTGGTTCGTGTCGATCTTGTACGAGGCCATCGCCGTCGTCAGCGCCCGTAGGTCGGCTTCAACGCGGGCGATCTTGGAGCGCGTTTGAGCGTTCAGGAAGTTCGGCACCGCAATCGCGGCGAGGATTCCAATGATGGCGACAACGATCAACAGTTCGATTAGTGTAAAACCTCTGCGCATGTTCTCGCTCCTTCTCTATCACTGCCGGGGTTCTACGTTCCGCCAGTTTCTCCCGAAGTAATTATAGACGATTCTCGGGACAGGATCGAGAGCGAGGTCGAGAGTTATGCGATTACGCTTGACTCGTGTCCCTATTTACGCTTTGGGTTTCCGGGAGAGCAACTTCTGTTTCTTCGGATCGAAATGGAGTGTCTTCCCCTGTCGATAAGCATCGACACCCAGAGCGATTGTGGTCATGGATTTGTAAGCCAACTCTCCACCACAGTGGGCCTCTTCCAGCCCTCGCAGTGCGTTGACGAAGTTCTCCTGGTGTTCGGAACGCTTCTTGCAGTCGATACGAACCTGCATCTCACCGAATCTTTGCTTGAAACCCTCCCGATAGGGGTCGACATCCTGGCCGGTTACGAGAATATGATCGCCGCGCATGGTGACAGTCGCCCGGTTGCCACGGATGATGTCGTCGACACAGACGCTGTTGGCCATCGAGGAGCAGAGCAGCACGGTGTGGGCGCTGGGATAGGTGGCGGTTATGAAGAACGTGTCGGGTACATCGCGCCCATCGTTCTGGACGAAGATCCCGCCTTGGGCGTTCACCGACACCGGGAATTCCGGTCCGAGAGCGATCATCATGGGTGTGAGCTTGTGATAGAAAAGGTCAGTGGCAATCCCGCCGGAATAGTCCCAGTATTTTCGCCAGCGGAAGTATCGGTCGGGATCCCATTTCCTTCTTGGCGAACCGCCCAGGAAGCGTTTCCAGTCGACGGTGTCGGGTCCGGCATCGTCATATATTTTGTAGTAGTTCCACTCGCCTCCCGGTGAGTTTCGGCTGTAGCCACCATGGCTCCAGAGCAGTTTTCCAGCATCCCCGGATGCGATCACGCGGCGGGCCTGATACCACTGATCCTCGGAAGCGTATTGCGTCCCCACCTGCAAAACGAGCGTACTTTTTTTCCAGACCTCGTAGAGTTTCTTGGCTTCCTTGAAGGTCCGCGTCATCGGTTTTTCGACGTAGACGTGTTTGCCGGCTTTCAGCGCGTCCACGGCCATGGGCATGTGCCAATGATCCGGGGTGGCGATGACCACCGCGTCGATATCCTCGCGCGCCAACAGGTCGCCGTAGTCGTGATAGCACTCCCCACCGGATGCCTCCTGGGCTTGCCGCTTGCGGCGCTCGTAAATGTCACAGACCGCGGGGATTTCGAGATTCCAGGCATCGGCATTTTCCTTGAATATTCGAAGTAGCGCGGAGCCCCGTCCGCCGAGACCGATAAAACCCAGCTGAAGGCGCTCGTTCGCACCAAGAACTCTGCCCAGGGCCGGTGGCGCTACGCTCGCCACGGAAAGGGCTATCCCACCTGTTGTCGCCTTCTTCAGAAACGAGCGTCGATTGTTGGACTCGGTTGTGGACATGCTGAACTCCTTGCTTCAACGCAAACCGCTCACGGTTCGCTTGGCTCTCATCCGCGTTGGGCGAGAGCTTCCTGCATCTTGCGAATGTGGCTGGGGACGGCTGTTTTGGGTTCGGGTTGGGCTTCGTACTCGAGGGCGATGTACCCCCGGTAATCGACGGCGTCCATGATCTTGAGGATGCGATTGAAATCGGCCGCCTGGACGGGTCCGTTCTTCGGTTTGATGTTGACCTTGAATTGGACCATGACCGCGTAGGGGGCGCACCGCATCAGATCTTCATAGGGATCCTCGCCGTGGAAATTGCCGGTATCCAAATTGACGCCGAACCAGGGATGATCGATGGCGTGGACGATCGCCAAGAGGTCGTCGGGAGTGGCGACGATTCCGCCGTGGTTCTCGAGTGCGAGGAATACGCCTTTCTCTCCAGCGTAATCGAGCGTCTCCCGCATGGCCTCGATGCACCAGGCGCGGGCTTTTTCGATCTCGACGCCTTTGGGTGCGGTGCCTGCGAAGACGCGCATCGTCGACGCGCCGAGCAGGGCGGCCCAGTCGATCCAGGTCTTGACGTGCCGGATCTGCTTTTTGCGCTCATCGCCGGGCGGGAGGGTGAATTTGTTTCCCACGGGAACACCGGATATGTCCAGCCCCAACAGATGACAACGGTGCTTGAGTTCGAGCACGAAGTCCCGCGAGAGAGGGTCCGGGAAGTAGTAGGAGGTGGGTTCGATGGCATCCAGCCCCAGTTTGGCGGCCAACTCCGCGAAATCGAGAAGAGTCATGGG
>CAYTDF010000567.1:0-3967 GCA_964436365.1 uncultured bacterium
AACCAGAGGTTGGGAGCCGCTTCAAATTCAACTAACTATGGCACATACTCTGGATTCGGACCCTTGGGGTGAGTGCGATATTGTATTGGTTGCGGCGCACGATCCCAGAAAAACAGGGAACACCAAGGCGCAATGATAGTGCGTTTGAGTGAAGTGGCGGCGGTTTGATCGAAACATTGAATTCTGCTCCTCTAGATTGAGAGTGGAATCGTTCGTGGTTGGCTCTACTGAGCCGGGCGTGGGATCCGCGGCAACCCCGTCTCATTTCGCAAGACGGTCATGCACCACGTCCACCAACAGGCCTGCTCGCCGTTCCCAGGATCGTGCTGTTTCCATTGGCCGGTCGCCGAATCGTAGGTGAAGGCCTCGGCAAACAGCTCGTGGGTGTTGATTCGTTCGAGAAAATCCAGCGCTTCACAAATACGATCGAATTCGCCGGCACGCAGACAATAAAGCATCTCCCAACCGAGCACCTTGCCGATGATCTGGTCCGTCTGCTGCTTTCCGAAACGGTCGGTGTGGCCCTCCGGCAGCCAATCCGAGGAGGTAACCTTGGGCCCGTCCCACTCGATCGGTGCGACGCGGTGCCAGGCATCGATCGTGTTCTTAAACAGAGTGGCGTCCACACTCTTCCAACCGGACGGGATCGGAGCTAAGTTGAGCCAGCCGATTCCCGGGAAAGGTTGCGGTTCACGCCCCGTAGGCAGAAGCATCTCCAAATAGATCCGCTCGCCTTCAAAGTCGCGGGTCATGTTCTCGGCGATGTTTTCATTCAGAAAAGCCAGACGCTCCATCCACAGATGTTCGTGATCCGTATCGCCGCGACGGGCCGCGATGAAGATCATCTCTTCCAACGCCGAGGCCACAAAAGACTGCGTAAGAAAATCGTACGCGTCCCAGAATTGGCCGTCGCGAGAATGCTCCAGGTTAATGTTCCGCACGAGTCCGGGATGGATTCGCCAGCCGACGTTTTCGGAGAGGTACGGTTCGGTTGTCGAACGGTCCAAGAGCTCGGCGACGATGGGATAGCTGAAATCCTCAAAAGGTGTACGGCCCCGGTCGGCGGCAAGGAGCGCCCAGCCCAAGACGAGATGGGCCTGGCCGTCGATCTGATCGTCACCGTCGATCAGCGGGATTGTTTCCGAATCTGTACGCGAACCGATGACATGGGGTATCCGCTCCATGTCGTTGTCCAGCATTCCCTGGATGCAATACGAGACTATCTTTTCCGCCAGCTGGGGTTCATCGGTATCGAGAAAAATCCGTACCAGCGGCGCGCTCACCCTCGGGAACATCCCCGGGTATTTGCCCGTCAACGACTCCGGGAAATAGCCGTCGGAGTCGATCCGCTCGTGAATGCTGTCGTATGTCTTCCACAGAAGAGATCGGTGAAAAGGAGAATCGAGTCTCTTCTTGACCGACTCCAAATTCGCGGGTGTTTCCGCCGCAAGTGGCAGTACGATCGAGGTCACAAATGCCAACACGACAGCGTGTCTCATGGTCTCTCTTCCTATACGGTGTGGTTCATCCCCACGGAGACAACTACTCCGCCAACGAATCCCACTCCGGAATCTCCACCAGATAGATATCCTCGTTCCCGTTCTTGCTGGAGTTGAAAACAATCCCCCGGCTATCGGGCGTAAACGAGGCATGCGGATGCGTGTCATGGCCCCCGCCCTTGTGCCCTTGGGTCAAGAGGCGGCGCTCGCCCGACTTGGCCTCGATGAGCCAGATGTTCCGGTCGAAATCGTCGCCCATGATCCATTTTCCATCCGGGCTGCCATGCGTGTGCCAGGCGGGGTATTGATAGTGAAGTTGAGTCTTCCCCGTCTTGAGATCCGCGCTGAGAATGCCGTGGGGTTTCTTCTTGCGTTCTTCATCGTACGGCCAGATGGTGAAGATCGCGCGGTCCGGCCCCCACCAGGCCTCGTGCGTGACCCATTCGCCGTAGGTCTCCTTGTACCAGGGCCGTAAACCGGTGCCGTCAGACTGCACGATCCACATCCGCTGCGGCGCGTCGCCGCCCGTCTCGTGGCAGAACATGATCGTCTCGGGTCGAAAAGGATTGGCCTGCACGTGACCGATCAAGAAATCAAGTTCGGTCACCGTTCTCCACTTGCCGGACTCCAACTCCAGCGCCAAGAGTCCCCATTTTTTCTCGGGTTCCAGCTCCGCGCCCGTATAGAGAACCTTCTCATCCGCACCCAAGGACAGGCCACCTCGGATGCTGGAAATCCCCTTCGGCAGCGTCGCGATCTTCTCGCTCCCCGCTCGCTCACCCGGCAAAAGCGATACCGGGGTCACATAAAGATCCCGATCCAGCATATAGACCAGCCGGTCTTCTTTGCGGGCCAAAACAAACGCGCCCGTACTCCGATCGGTCAGCACTCCGGTCCGGCCGCTGGCCATCTCCAAGACGTGGGGAGCGCTATACCCGGCGCGCCCGGATTGAAAGACCAGGTGCTTCATGTTCCGCGTCCACATGGGATGAGTCTGATAGATGACCGAATCGTTCCCGGGGCGCTGGGTCAACATCCGCACGCGCGCACCGGTCCGCGCGTCACGGTATTCGCCCAGTTCGGAGTCCCATCCCTCCGGTTGATCGGAACGCGTATGCGCGAAACGCGCACCCAAAAGGCTCAGCCCGGCCAAGCCGCTTTTCTTCATAAAACTACGTCGGGATGTCTGCACGGTATCTTTCCTCATTTGCGTTGTAGCCGCCTCATGAAGCTCGGCTCGGTCGACAGCGGAACACGGTCATTGTACTCCAGGAAGTGCGGGCGGGGAGGGGCGGGCGCAAAACGTCGCATCACGCTATCCTTTGCAGGTCATGGCAACCGAACGGCAACAAAAGCGGGATTTCACAGCGGCGGCGCGGTGGCTACAAAACATCCGCGCGCGCCAATTCATGGATACGGGAATCGCACTCTGTCTGTTGGCGATGGTATGGGTCCTGAGCGACCGATCCATCCAGATCGGCCCGTTATCACTATCGACTCTCGGCAATCCGTTTCGAATCTTAGTGGCGCTGGTGGCTCTCCGTAGCGGGGTCCACGGCTGGCCCCAGCTCCGTTCGAAGGGCGCGCGCCGGGCGCTGGTGTTGCTGCTGTTGCTGGTGGCGATCCCGTTCTTACAGCCCCACGCCGACTCCGACGGCGACTTCTACTACGCCTACTTGCGCAGCATCGTCGTGGACGGTGACTTCTCCCTGGTCAACGAATCCGCGTGGAACGCCAAGGGCTGGATGGCCGATCACGTCACCACGGTCAACGACGCCACAGGCTACGGATACAGCGGCGCGACGGTGGGACTTGCCGTTTTTGCCGCCCCCTTTTACATCCCCACCCACCTCGTGATGCGGCTCCTGACCGCGTACGAAATTGTGCCTCTCGCCAATGGCTACACCGTGCCGGAGAAGATGGCGGTGGCGCTGACCACGCTGCTGGGCATGATTCTCGGCGCGGTTTTTGTCTACCGAATCGTCCGCCGCTTCGCGGATTCTTTCCCGGCCGCGCTGGCCTCTGCAGTTACAGTTCTAAGCAGCCCCCTACTCTGTTACGGGTACCATGAGGGCTCGTTTGCGCACGGGCTGGCGCTGGGGCTGATCGCCTGGTGGATGTGGCTCTGGCTCTCCTGGCGCGACTCGGCCAGCGTGGACCGGTTCGCTCGTTTGGGTTTCGTGCTGGGCCTAGCCTGCCTGGTCCGACCGCAGTTGGTGTTGTTCCTGGTCTTGCCTTGGTTCGACTGGCTGCTCTTCCGGAACGAAAGGCCCTCGTTTGAGAAGGAATACATCAAGCGCGCGTTTTTTTTGGGGCTGGCTTTGCTGGCCGCGTGGGTGGTAGCATTCGCACCGCAGATGCTGATCTGGCAGTTCGAACGCGGTTCCATCTTTTCCGCGCCCCAGGGTCAAGACTATCTGGAGCTGAGCCGAGTCAATCACCTCAAGGTTTTGTTTCACTGGCGGCAC
>CAYTDF010000568.1:0-1711 GCA_964436365.1 uncultured bacterium
AGTCCAGCAAGCGATGATTCAAGGGATTCGTTCGGGGAATCCTGTGGTCAGCGAGTACATGGCTGATAGCACTATGACTGTTATTATGGGGCAGACGGCCTGCTACTCGGGCAAGCGGATCGCTTGGGAAGAGGCCTGTGAATCCAAATTCATGTTCGGGCCAAAGAATGGGAGTTTCAATACCACTCCACCTAAAGTGCCGGGTGCAAATGGCAGCTATTCTGTCGCAGTACCTGGACAAACAAATGTCATCTAATCCACCTTGGGATTTGACGCACTCATGCGCTCTCTTTTCCCAGTCTCTTCGAAGACTTGGATAACGTTGGTTCAGTTCTTGCCGAGAGGGCAGATGCCATTTGGCAGCGTCTCGTCGACGCTGGTCGAGACTGCTATCTCGTATTCTGCCGCGCTCGCGGTGACAAACTACGGAGGAACGTCACACCAATGATGAAGTCATGCCAACACAATTTTGGGAAGACGGTGCACGCGGGGAGGGTGTTCCCAACCGGCTTGTGTATCGTGTTGGCCATGGTGCTCCTAACGGAGACTGCCATGGCTCAGACGGTTCAGTTCAAGGTCGCCGGGGTGGAACCGGAGCCGAATCGCTTTCGTTCGTGCCGGAGCCTCATCGTCGGTCCATGGAAGAACCAGCCGGAAGAGTATGAAGGCTACAACGGGTTCGTCGGTTGGCCGGGAGTGGCGCGGCTGCGTTCGGGGCGGTGGTCGGTTACGTTCACGTCGGGGGCATGGCACGCGACGCCGCCGTGGACAGAGGAAGTCCGCGAGGATCCGGCGGCTCTCAAGCAGTTCGAAGAGTGGCACAAAATTGGCCTTCCCGACATTCGTGCCCCTCGGGGTGGGCGCGGCCACGTCATGCACTCGGACGATGAAGGTCTCACGTGGTCCTCTCCACGCACTCTTGTCGATACGGCGGATGATGACCGCCATCTGGCCATTCTCGAGTTAGACGATGGTACGCAACTCTGCACGTTCTTCACCTATCGTTTTCCCAGGACGATATACGCTAAGTACATGCTGTCGCACGACGGCGGTGAAACATGGACCGAGCCCATGGATGCGTTGGGAAAGCCGACGGAAGGCGCGTTCGGGAGCGGTCCGGTGATCCAGCTGAAGGACGGTACCGTCGTGTGGGTGAGCGAAGGACGGTTCGATGAGAAGCACGAGCACAGCACGATCGGGATTATGCGGTCGGAGGATCGCGGCAAGACTTTTCAACTCGCATCCGTCGTAAAGAGGGACCACGAGCTGAACGAACCCACGGTGTCCGAGTTGCCGGACGGTCGGCTCGTCATGGTGATTCGGCGCGAAGGCGATATCTGCTGGTCGGATGATGGCGGTCGGACGCGGGAAGTGTCCGACTCGACAGGCTGGGGTGTGTATGACCCCCATCTACTCCACCTACCCAACGGCGTGCTGGCCTGTTTTCACGGTTCGTACAAGAAAGGTGGCATCCGTGTTTTGCTGAGCCCCGATGGTGGGCGCACGTGGAACGGTCCCGGCGAGGGCTACGGCTACAGCGTTGACTCCAGCGTGTACGGGTACTCGCACCCTATGCTTCTCCCCGACGGAACGGTCTACCTTGTCTACCTGCATACCGGTGGCCACAGTCCGCGAGATGCGCGTAGCGAGGCCCTGTGGGGCCTGCGCATTCGGATTCACGACGACGCCGGTGGCATCGACATTCTCCCGG
>CAYTDF010000568.1:1721-3961 GCA_964436365.1 uncultured bacterium
TGAAGCGGAGAGACACGCCGCAGACGGAGGTTCGTCGAAGGAGAATGGGGGAGACCCGGAACTGGGTGACAAAATGTAGGTTTAGGGTCGCCTAGTATTCGCTCTCCTGCCTGCGGCGAGCCGCAGGTGGGGGAAGTGTGTGCCCAGGGTTGCCGACTTCATGGTCGACGACGAGGAGCGCGTATAATTAAGTGCGCTTATCGCAAATAGTCCGGCAGCAGCACGGGTTCATCAGGGCCACTCTCCCTCTCTCACCGTTGATCGCGCAAGAAGAACCCTATGCAACCCTGTGAAGTTGGCAGGAGCCCAATGAACGATTGGTCAACAAGAGAGAAGAAGTTGACCCACACGTAATAGCCGCAGTGTGATCCTGTTCTCTCGTCGACAGTCGACCTTTCGGATTTGGACGGGATTTGCTTGGGGAGGGACAAGGGTATTACGAAAAGGCGGACGGGAGTACTATCGGGAAGTAGTACCGTAAAGAGGACTTCGGGTGAGGGACCCATGGGCACGTTTCCCTGGACTGCCGAATGGCACAGCCAAAATCGGCACGTTCGATTCCAACTTCCCCAGGGGCGGATATGATTAAACAGATTCAAATTGCAGCAATTGGAGGGTCTCTCTTCACGCTGTGCCTAGTGGCGGAAGCCCTCCCCCAAGGCTATGAGCCTGTCATGTGCAACCTCATGTTTCAGGGCACTGAGCGCACATACTTCGTTGCCTTACCGAAAGAGTTCGATCCAGGCAATACCTATTGGCCGCTGGTCGTTGTGCATGGTGGGGGCGGCAACGCCCGCACGAACCCCAAGGCCATCGCCATGCGTCGGATAGCCGACGAAGTGAATTTGCCTGCAATTATGATCTTGCCGGAGTTTGTCACGGACGACAAGCAGCGGAGCCGTTTTCCATTGCTTGGAGAAGGCGCTTTCCTCAAAGAAGTGCTCGAGGATGTCCGTGCTGAGTTCAAACTGCACGAGAAGATCCTGCTGAATGGGTACTCCATGGGCGGGCAGTTTTCGCATCGATTTGCTCTGTCCAATCCTGACATGGTTCAGGCGTGCGCAGCTTTCGCCGCCGGAACCTGGTCGACCCCAGACGGGAGACTGTTGATTGAAGAATACGGCGAGGTGAAGAATCCAAAGGCCTTCCTCTCATCCCAAGGAAATGCCAAGAAAGTCCCGGAGCGGCTGCACGGTCTATTTGACGCCCGAACGAAAAAAATCGTTGCCCTTCCTGCGGCGGAAGGTGCCGAGAAGGTCCCGTTTCTTGTCATGTGCGGCACAATTGATACACGCTTCAGTATTGCACTGGAATTCGCGTCGTGCCTACGGCAATTGGGTTTTGCAGTTGAGACACAATGGCCAAAGACCCCACACTCATCAAGATCAGGGAAGTACAGGTCCGAATTCGAAAAGTATCCGGAACACGCTATCCGGTTCTTCAAGAGACATACAGGAAGTAAGCACTGACTCTGTTTCCACCTCTGACGGTCGGCCTCTCCCTGTTCCCCTACGTAGCGGAACATACCCCGAGTCAGTGAAGGTGACCAGAGATAGGTCAGATGTTCCCCGGACGTGTCATTTTGACTTGAATGCTATAATTACTGAGTTGCCGATACTTCCTCGGACGGCGAGAGTCTGCCGTGAATCATGAGTCAGTAGGGATACGTGCATTTGGATGGCTGGCAAACGGCAATCCACAGATAAGCGATATCGATTCCAAAAGTGATTGATCCCTTGGGAGAGCTGGAGTAGAATGCACGTTGAATAGGATTGTATTTCCATGGCTGGGAAGTCTTCTGGGTCGCACTCTCTGGAGGAGAATCGAGGGCTTCTGTGGGAAATCCAGATACAGAGGCTCACCAAGATGAATGAACGGCGCAGCACCCGGCGGGACGGTTTCACGTTGATCGAACTGCTAATCGTTGTCGCCATTATCGGCATACTTGCGGCCATTGCCGTGCCGAATTTCCTCAATGCGCAAACCCGCGCCAAACTCGCGCGCACCGAGGCGGATCTCAAGTCACTGGAAACGTCCCTGGAAACCTACCGGCTTGACAACAACCGCTACCCCAATACATTCCAACTCCGAAAACTCACCACGCCCATCGCGTTCATCGGCTCGTTGCCCGAGGATCCTTTCGGCCCGATTCTCTTGTCCGATACCGGCTACAGCGCGGTGCTAAGCGCATACGGACAGCCCATTAAGAGTTTCTACATCTATCACGGCCCCAACACCTA
>CAYTDF010000569.1:0-3956 GCA_964436365.1 uncultured bacterium
CGGAGTTCGCCGAACCGTCCGTGGGCGGGCCGGTGACGTCGAGAATGATGTCGAAATCCAGCATGATGGTTTCGGCAACGCCCTCGGAGACGCCGGAGATGAAGAAGACATCTTGGTCGCCGTTCTGGAAGGTAACGGCCACACCGCTGTTGAGGCGTCCGACGTATTCCTGGGCTTCGACTTCCAGCATATCGGTTCCTTCGTTCAGAATGGTGCGCACGTTGCCCGATCCGTCGATCCGGTCGCCCGCGCCGACGCGCATGGCCACGCGGTTCTGGGTCTCGCCAAAGACCGTTGGGGGCGAGTCTTTGAGGACAACGAAATCGCCCACGTTCACTTGGATGCGTTCGCCGCCTTCGATCTGAACCGTGGCTCTTTCTTCCGTGCCAGCGATCTTGAGCCGGGCACGGTCGTTGATCGTGGCTTGATCGGTATTGAAAGGCGTATCGACACGAATCAGGAATGTGGAGAGAGACTCCCCGGAGATGTCGTCGATCAGTTCCAGCGTGCCGTTGCCGGTCAGCGTCAGGACACCGGAATCGAAACCGCTCTGAATGCCTGCGGCGTTGGTGCCGACGACGGCGGAACGGTTGCGGTAGTTCAGTTCTTCGATGAGACCGGAGATGGTATTGGCCTGGCCGTCCATGTTGCCGGGGCCGTCCGTCGCAGCCGCGCCATAGGTCAGGGCGGTGGAGAACGAAGTTCCGTCGGCATTGGTCCCCTCGACCGTGAAGGTCGTGAAGCTGACCGTGCCCGCGCCACCCGCGGAGCCCAACGTGACGTACTGCGTATAGATACCGTTAACGAAAGTACCGTTGAGCCCGAGCTGTCCGAGCGAGGCGGCACGACCCATGATCGCGCCGGTCTGGTCCTGGAACTGCACGTTGCTTTCCACACGCTGACGGGCGGGCGGAATCACATCCGTGACCGAGATGGCAAAGTTGCCAGAGTTGAAGGTCGAGCCGGTGATGGCATCGACAGAGTTGCCGATCTTGCCACCGATGGTCGCGCCACGCAGCAGATCGCGTGTGGTGCCGATGCGGCCCGCAATGTCGGTACCGGAATCGACCACCGCGAAGTTGATGTTGAAATCGCTAGGCGCGGCGATACCGTTCGTCCCGTCGGTGGAGATGAAGTTGTAGCGTCCACGGGCGGCATCGTAAGCCAGTGAGGTCTGGACAAAGGTAGAGGGCGGTGTGGTACCGCCATACAAGGCCACTTCGGACGCGCTGATCGACGACTGAATCGCGGTCATCAGGTTGGTGACTGTCGAAGCACCAGCACCGCCTGCGATCGAGAAGGAGCCGGAGAACGGTGTTTTACCGTCGGAGAGGACTCCATCGTATGAAATGATATCGGTGGCGGCGAGGGACAGGAGCCCGAAGGCGTTGCCCGCAAGGGTCACCGCAGCGCCGATGACGGCGGAGCCGAGAGAAACGGCGGCGGCGGCGTTGCGGAACGCGCCGACGGTCACCAAAATATCCGTGCTGTCTTTGACACCCGTGGCGTAAACCTGCTGGTTGCCAACGGTTTCAGCGGGAAGCAGAGTTTCGCGACCCGAATCGGTACGAATGATGTTCAAGACTGACGTGCCCGAGCGGAGGTTGGAGGCATTGGGATCATCTGAGATACGCACGCCGAGATCGTCTTGACCGAAACGAACGTCAGTTGTATTGGAGTTGTCGCCGTTGAAGAGAATCCGGGTGCCGAACTGCGACGTCTCCGCGATACGATTGACTTCGTCCAACTGCTGAAAAACTTCATCCTGAATGGCCTGGATGGCCCGGAAGTCATTCGAACCGGTGTTACCGGCTTGAATGGCAAGTTCCCGCAAGCGGTGCATACCCAAGACGATCTGGTCGAGGGCGGCTTCCGATGTGTTGGAGAGACTGATTCCATCCTGTGCATTCAGGACGGCGCGGTTGACGCCTCGGATTTGGCTCCGAAGACGTTCACGAATGGTGATACCTGCTGCGTCGTCACCGGCTCGATTGATCCGGAGACCAGAAGAGAGACGCTCGATATTCTTTTCGAGGCCTCGACCGGAAACATTCAAGTTCCGGGCCGCTGTAACCGCAGCAATATTGTTGTTGATGCGTGTAATGCCCATGGTTCGTATCCTCCGTGATACTGAAGACCGACATCCTTGTCGGTTATGGACGGGACCGCGGTATTCCAACCTCGGTCGTTAGAGGGTGTTCTGTGTCGCCGTTATCTGAGGGGCCAACCTCATTCAGCCATTCCATGGCTGCACCGGCATGTAGTGTTTGAACGGTAACCTCCCTAACCCGACTGGCCTGGTGTCTGTTATGGACTTGCAATCAGTTTTCGGACCTTCGGGGGGGGACCTTGAGAGTTTTCTTCGACTTTTTTTGCTTGATGGAAAACGGCCTGCGGAAAGCCCACCTAGGAGCACCCGCAGAGCGATCCGACGGACTGAGATGCCGCGGGACTGAACGACAGTGGGGCCGCCCGATCCGAGCGGCCCCACGTATAAAGAACGATCTGCACTCACTCCAAACGGTCAGCGCGTCCAGGTCTCATACAGAAAATCGAGATAACCCGGATCGAGCGCTCCGGCGTGAACGATCACCCGATACTGTAAACGTATCTCGCCGCCCGGCTGGAAGACGACCGGTGAGTCGATGAAGTTGAGTGGCGACGGCGAGAAGAAGCCGTAGTCACGAGTGAACCACGGGTGCGGCGCTCTGGGATTATCGGGATGCTGAAGGATGGCCAAACCCTCGACGGTTTCGGTGTTGGGCCACGCACCGGAATAGTGGCACCAGGGAGAGGCCTTGCCGAAGGTTCCCTTCTCCGAGCGGTCTCCCTGCGCGTTGACCAAGTTTCCCCCGCCCGTGACCGCGAGTTCGGGAACCATGCGTGCGGAGAAGAGGGAATGGTTCGTTCTCTCAACCTCCACCGTCATCGACGGCTTGATGCGGATGTCGAAGTCAATGACCCGCAACGTGTCCGAGGGGGCCATGACTGTGATCAGACGGCGGTCGCTGACCGGCGAAGGCGCGTCCTCACGCACCCAGATACATCGGTCCTCCAAAACCACCTGGTCGCCTCCGGACTCGATAACTTTGACACCCTGGGAGACGATCCGCCCTCGGCCGACCGTGTCCTGCCAGTAATTGCCACCGTTCACCTTGTCGCAGCCGAAGAAGAGAGAGTGGTGATGGGGATAGGGTTCGGAGGATTCAGTGGTCACGCTCTTGCCGGACTGCGGGCCGTTGACAGGGTAGAAATAGGGGTATTTCTGCGTCTCGGCAAAACGGTACTCGGTCACAACCTGTTGCCCGACCTTAACGATCACGCGATCCGGCTGCTTCACGGCGGTGAGCCCCGTTCCCTCCTCTGCGGTAGCCGCGCTCCACGACAGCGACACCAAAAATGCGACCGTTACAAGCACCATAATTCTCGTTTTCATCGCCAAAACTCCTTTTGCCAGTGGGATTCCCACCGTCCAGTTCCACCCACCCTCAGTGCAAGAGAACAAGCCACCTCTCCCAAAGGATTGGGGGAGGCTGGGAGGGGGTTGATAACTCGCATAGACAAACAAACTGCGGTAATCGGACAATTATTCAGAAGGCCCCTCTACGGAACGAGCCAGTTCGCGATTTCCGTGTCGCTGAGCTGTTTTTCCGACCAAGACAGGTTGGTCGGTCTCTCCGCAACGGCATAGGCGGCTTGGATTCGTTCTCGGCTAAGCGATACGGGACGCTGGACCAAGCAAGGCCCCGGAGCGCCCAAGATCAGCGCCGAGCGAATATCCCCAATACGGCGGAGACAGGGGACGAAAAACGAGTCGAGCCAGGTCGAATCCGCTTGGAGGTCCAAGCCCGCGAGATCCACAGCCGCCTGGGACACTTCCGGTGCAAGCGGACGGGCCAAGGCCACATCGATCCCGGATGTTTCCAGGCCGACCAGGTTGATCCGGCCCACATCGA
>CAYTDF010000570.1:0-3935 GCA_964436365.1 uncultured bacterium
ATCGGATCGAGTCGGTCCCTCGCGGCCGACTTGACATCGTTTGAGTAAATCGGCAGTTCTACCGCCTCGTGGGTCTTTGGAGAAATGAAGCCGATCTCGGTGAGCAGGACGATCTCTCCTGCCCCAACGGAGAGCCGGTCTGCCGTTTCCGCTTCTCTACCCCCGATCGACCGCCCAGGGTCATTGCCACCAAGCATTGCATCGACCCGGTGCAGGTCGCGATGCAGAGCCGGTGGCTGGGTGAGGCCCAAGGTTGGGCCCTGAGTCCTGTAGGCGTCCACCGCTGCGCTGTATGAGACGCGGGCGTCGTTCCACTCTCCGGCCGCCTCGTAGAAGAGGCCGGTCAAATAGTGGATGAAGGCGTCATTGGTGTAGCGCGTGTTCCCACCGTCGAGTGAAGCGTAACGGGCCAGCTTGAGGTTCGCCTTGCGACACTCTACCAGTGCGTCTTCGGTCTCCCCCAGGTACCAGTAGTTGAGGGCTCTGTAATAGTTGATGAAGATCAACTCGAAGGCTTCCCCCCGGTAGGATCTGATGGCGTCGTTGGTGAGCAGGGAAGTGAGCTCCCGCGTAACAGACCGGGCGAACAGCCTGTCCGACAGACGCTCAGCGGCTTCGAAGAGCAGGTTCGAACGATGGTATGCGCCTTCCTGGTGAGCCATCAGACCATTCTCTAGCAGGTATAGCAGTCGATCGGGCCCCCTCCTGTGCCCGCGGATGACGTTGGCTGCTTCCACGTAGTCGCCGGCCAACAGGCTTTGTCGGAGGGAGAGCGACGTTCTCGCGTACGTCGCGCAGCCGGAAGTGAAGAACAAGCCGGGTAGAGATGCGAGTATCGCGATTCGAACGACCACGGTGTGACTCCTTCTGGGCAATGCGGTTTCTTCCAGAACATTCCCGCACCCACCCATTGCAACCAATGTGCCAGTTCGATTGGCATGCTCTAATCGCCAAATAAACAAACAGTTGTCGCATGCGCCAGGATTGTGCAGCCTGTGGCTTGCTGGCGCCAGGTGTGAATTCATGCTACAGCGGCCGGGACCGCCGAGGGCCCGTGTTCCGGCGGCGGCTGTGTCAGCGCACGTGGGTTCGAAACGCGCTCTGAGTTTGCACCGGGTACACGAGAAAGGGCAACCCATTCGGGATGCCCTTCGTGCAATCCTCTATTGCCTGCTGCTGGTTCTAGTCCTTCTCGACTCTGAAGTTTTCGATGAACAAGACGTCCACCCCCCCTCTCAGCAGTTCCTGAATCGCGTCCCTGGGGTGACAGACGATCGGTTCCTCGTGCTTGTTGAAGCTGGTGTTGATGCCCAGTGAGAGGCCGGTCTTCTCCTTATATTTCTTCAGCGCGCGGTAGACATAGCTGTTCTCGCTTTGGTTGACTGTCTGGGGCCTCGCGGTGCCGTCCCTGTGGACGATGCCCGGGGCCATCTTCTTGCCGTGCTCAGTCACGTCGAAGCAGATGGTCATGAAGCGGGCCGGAAGACGCCCAGGCTCGAAGTTCTCAAAGTAGAGCGGGGCATCCTCCTCCAGGATGATGGGGGCGAATGGCATGAACTCGGTCCGTTCCAGACGCTTGTTCAGCCAATCCATCATAGTGGGATCGGTGGGCTCGGCCAGGATCGTCCGGTGGCCAAGCGCACGTGGGCCGTACTCCATCCTGCCGTTGAACAGACCGATGACCCGCTTCTCTGACAGGCAATCGGCTATGTCCGAGGCGGGATCGGGCAACCGGGTCAGATGAACAGGGAAGTCGCTCGAGGTCTGTTCGATCACACGCTCAGGAACGGAATTTCCGAAGTAGGCGTGAGTCAATGCCGAAGGCGTCAATCCAGTGTCTCTGGCCACGACGTCCATGGCCGATCCCATCGCCACACCGCCGTCACCCATGTGAGGGTGTATGAAGACCTCGTCGACGTCATCGAGCTCCAACAGCTTCTGGTTGAGTCTGACGTTTGCGAAGGTTCCACCAGACAGCGCCAGTCGGTGTAGTCCGGTCTTCGCCGCTGCGGCGCGAGCCACCCCCACAATGGTCTCCTCCAAGACCTTCTGGGCTCCATAGGCGATCTGCTCAATGGTAAAACCATCCAGCGCGTCCCTGAGCGCGTGGTATGCGTCGCTGAAGAGCAGGTGTTTCTTGTTGAGGAAGCAAAGCCCTTCGGGGTCATACCCGTAGAACTCTGACAGGACTCGGTGGGCCTCCTCGCACACGGTATAAGCGGCAAGGCCCGTGATCTTTCCTCCGTGTTTAATCGGGTTGAATCCGCAGATGTGGGTGATGAGGAACCAGAAATTTCCGGGAGAGTGGACTCTGGGCCATTCACAGACCGATTGAAGCTTCCCCTTCTTGCCTGTGTAGACGCTCCCGGCCAACCCGTCTCCGCCTCCGTCTGACGTGATCACAAGGGCATCCTGGAAGCCGGACGTGTAATAGGCGGAGGCAGCGTGGCTCCTGTGGTGATCCACATATTCGATTCCGGCCTGTACTCCCGCGTCCTGCAGAGATTCCCTGAGGGTTTGCTTGTTCTTGCTGATTACGCCCAGCATCTTCCGGGAGGCCTGCACAAAGGCACGTGTCGCGGTTACAGGTCCGAGCAACCGGGTGGCGCCGGCGAATATCGACTGGAAGACCGTCGTGTCGTCGATATCGGAATAGATAGGATAGTCTTCGGTCTCCACCATCGCCTCGAATCCGACGGAAACCTTATCGATGTCTTGAGGCGCGGCACCGGCTGTGTTGAAGAGGTCCTGAAGGGCCAGGTGAGGAAACCCAAAATGTAGCTTCCTTCGAGAGAACCGTTCCTCGTTGGACGCATATACCGGAACGCCATCATGCAACAGGCAGACGCCCGAATCCTTGCCGTCGTGAATGCCCAGAACGAACATCTATGGTTCTCCCTAGGAGGAGTGGATGGGCTGCAGATCAACCTTGAGCAGAGTGGTGAGAAACGACCGCCGGGATGCGTGGATCCACCTGTCGTACAGGCTTTGGGTCAGGCCGTCAAACGTCCTGACGGGACGGATGTCCACACGGTATCCTGGTCGAGCGCCGGGCATCTGGCGTAGGGCCGGAAGGGCCTTCCGAACGGCCGTATCCGTGTCAGGTCTCCCAACGATGCCGTCGTGAGTAACCAAGATGTAGAGCGGGCGATCCGTGTCGATGTCAGTTAAGTCCCTGGGGTCCTTGACGTAGACGTTCCCGTCGTTCAGGGCTCGATCGTAGCTGTAGGGCAGGCCCACCATCAACACGGTGGCGTTTCGAACCGTCCGGGAGACCTCGGACCGGGCTCTGTGGCACATGACGATGACCTGTCCCAGGGATTCACGAATTCGTCTGGAGTGCTTAAAATTGTGCGTGCCGTGGGCCACGACCACGAGCAGCAGGACCACCGCGCCAGCTCGCCCTACACGGCCGGGGGAGATGTCCAGACAGCGGCAGACCACATAGGCTATCAGGATACACGCAGGAATCAATGCTCCTGTCACATATCGCGCCATGAATTCGATCGGAAGCTTGGGGTATGAAGCGAACGAAAACGCAGCCACGCCAAGCCAGACCGCACAGAGGACGACGGTTTCAGGCAGAAACTTGAGGCCGGGGACCGGAGATCTGTGGCGGAACAGCAGGACGATGGCTGAGATGATGGCCATCCAGAGCGGCACTGGCAGCAGCGTGCCCAGCAGGCTGTGGACTGTTTCGGGACCGGTGGTGCCAGAAAAAAAATGTGCATTCCCCACGACCAACGTCTGAAGTCCGTCCAGGTTCGCCGGTTTCCACATCCATCCCTGCGACTGGTCAGGTGCTAGAGGGGCGAAGGGAGGTACCGGGTTCTGCACGACCGAGTATAAGGGGAGGATAGTGAGGGTGATGGCCGCCAGGAGGGGCAGGTTCCGCTTGATAGCATCGCGGCGACAGACAAGCAGATGGACGGCCA
>CAYTDF010000571.1:0-3931 GCA_964436365.1 uncultured bacterium
GCCTCGATGACGACGGCATACGCGCCCGCTTCTTCGACGGCTTCGATATCCCGCATCAGACGCCGGATGTCGCTCGGGGTTTTCCCCTGCACCTTGTACCCGCCGGTGAGGTGTCCCGATTGGGGCGCCAAGCCCACGTGTCCCATCACCGGGATCCCGGCCGACACCAAAGTCTCGATCGTCGAAACAGCCGAGCGTCCCCCCTCCAGTTTCACCGCCTTCGCGCCGGTCTCCTTCAACACTCGTCCGGCGTTCTGTAGAGCCTCACTCACAGAAACTTGATAGGACAGGAAAGGCAGGTCGGCAACAACCATGGCCCGTTTCACACCCCGGCAGACCGCCTTCGTGTGATAGATGATCTCATCCAGGGTCACGGGAAGCGTGGAGTCATTGCCCTGGAAGACCATCCCCAGACTGTCACCAACTAAAAGAATATCGACCCCAGCTTCGTCCAACAGACAAGCTGTAAGATAATCGTAGGCGGTCAGCATGCAGATTTTTTCGCCCCGCTCGCGGGCGGCGACGACACGAGGGACGGTTACCGTACGTGTTTTCATTTCGGTCTCACAAATGATCCAAAGTATCTTCAAACAGTTGCGGTCGATCGAAGAAAGCCGAGCCCCCAACCCCCACGAGCACTTCATGCCCGCAACCGGAAGGAACTCTCAAGAGACGCACCCTCTTCGAGAACGCATGACCTCATCGAGCAGTGTACCGCCGTCTCCGGCCATGCGAAGAAAAGGCTCCTCCGTAAGAGAGCAAGACGTGCCTCTAGCAGAGAAGTGCGGAAGAGAGGAGTCTTTCATCGCCAGGCGGTGACGCAACTCTCGAGATTTGGAATCCCAGCATACCACGATGGCTGTCGAATTCATCAGCGAACGAATCGTCTCGACCGCCTCGGAGAACCGTGTTCCGTCAGTCAGCGGGGTCTCTGCCGCATCTCGGGTAGGACTGGCTCCAGACGCGGCAGTCACGTATCCTACGGAGCAAAACAGATCGTGAAACAAGCCAGCCGATCATGAGTGACCCGACGACGTACCGGTGCCCAACCTGCCGCTCCAGACTTCAGAATGGACTCGACACACCCACATTCCCCTTCTGCTCCAAACGCTGCAAGCTCGTCGACCTCGGACGTTGGTTCGACGGAGAGTACCGTGTCAGCGAGCCCCTCTCCCCCTGGGAGATGGAGTCGCTGGAATCCGAATCTGAGATGGATTGACTACGCTTCCGTTGCTTGCACGACACTTCTTTTCGCAGCGGCCTTCCCTCCCTTCAACTTGTACGGCTTGATCTGGGTGGCGCCGGTACCTTTTTGGTGGCGTCTGCGAACGCTTGACACGATCTACAGCGCTGTTTGTTATGGACTCCTATGCGGATACGCGTCGTGCTTAGCGGTCACGTGGTGGCTGGAGACAGTCACGGTGGCCGGGGCCCTGCTGCTCCCGGTCTGGACATCACTGCCCTGGGTGGCAACGGCGTTGGTTTCCGTACGCGTTCGACCGAACTCCTGGCGGGGCATCGCCGTGCTGCCCTTGGTGTGGACGCTGGCGGAATGGCTCCGCGCCACGGGATACACATCATTCGCTTGGTGCCAGCTCGGCCACCCACTCTGGTGCGATCGTTTCCTGCTACGCCTCACACAACTTGGAGGCAGTTGGTGCCTGAGCTGGCTGGTAGCGACAGTGGCCATCGGCCTAACATCGCTCATCCTGATTTTGCCCATTTGGGTTCGTTCTTTCGGATCACGACGCCGACCGAGCGCGGTTTGGCATGTCGGCCTCGCATTCCTGGCGGTCTGCCTGCCGACGGTGGGTTATCTGGCCGCACCGGCCCTGGAGACCGACGTGGAGGGCGAGGAGTGGCTCACCCTGCGGGTGGGGGCGGTTCAGGGCAACTTCGACCTCGATGAGAAGCACGCCTCCGAGTGGGAGATCTACCTGGAACGTTACAGAACGCTAAGCCTCGAAGCGGCACAGCGAGGCGCGGAGCTGATCGTGTGGCCGGAAAGTTCCGTGATCCACCCGCTTCGCTATTGGTACTCCGTCGTCAACCGTATCCAGGAAATCGTCGACGAAGCGGGGGTACCAATTCTCGTCGGAGCGATCGACGGTCGCGCGCTCTACGCGGACGAGCCTGATCGTGGAGAGCTGTATAACACGGCCGTGCTCTGGCGGCCGGGAGACATGCCTCACCAACAGACGGCGCCGTGCGACATCGAGCATTTGCCTCAGTATCGAAAACGGCATCTCGTCCCCTTCGGAGAGACCGTCCCGTTCGGGAGACACTGGCCCTTCTCGCTCTTGGAGGACGTTGTCGAAAATGCGGGGGGAGGGATTTTTGAGCCGGGACAGTCGGCAACGCTTTTCGAGGGGCCCCGAGGAATACGATTCGGAGTGGGGATCTGTTTCGAGTCAACGCTCGAGCGCCAGATGGCCGCGTACCAGAAAGCGGGTGCGCAGTTTCTCGTGGTCACCACCAACGACGCTTGGTTCAGACGGTCACCCGGAGCCGAGCAACACCTCATGCAATCGGTGTTTCGCGCCGCCGAAAACGGCATCCCGGTCATCCGTTCGGCCAATACGGGAATTACAGCGCTAATCGATCACGAAGGCGGAATCCAACAGCGCCTTCCGTGGTTCGAGACAAACGTACTTATCGGAGATATCCGCGTCCCACCTTCATTCAGATAAACGGCATCCAGATAGACGGCTGTTTGGTAAATAAAAATCCCGCAACACCGGCGTAGGAGGGTTGGAAGCGGGTAACCACGCCGATGATGCGGGAAGGGGAGCTATTTATTATACATATATTATCGCGGGAATCCTGGCGATTCAAGTGCTAAATCAACGGACCTTCGGTTTTTTTGTCGGAACGCTGGAGTCCTTCTTTTCCCCCGCTCACCCCGCAACCATGATTCGTAGGTACGGCTTCAAGCCATGATCCCAAAGCCAAGACGCGCCGCCCGTACGAACAAAGAGTCTCGATGTGCTGTCCGCATCATCTAGGAATAACTTCGTACTGTATGTCCCAATTCGGCGTTGGCAATCGTTTGCATAGAGGTCCATGGCGGCTCTCTGCGCTCGGAGTGGAACACGTCTCGCGCGTTCATGTTATGATGTGTGCCAGGCGAGATTCGCGCCGCTTTTCGGCCCCGAGTCGGGAATCTTGTAACACACTCTATGTTAAAGATTTACGTACACGGAAAAACAGGAAATAGGACAAATTTGTGAGGTGTTTGGATGGCTGAGTTTTTGGTTGAGGGACCCTGTACGTTATCTGGAACGATCCGCCCTTCGGGGAATAAGAATGAGGCTCTGCCCGCGGTCGCGGCCTCGCTCCTGTCGGGTCAGGCAATTCGGCTGACGAACCTACCGGATATCGGCGACGTGCGGAGCATGTTGACATTGGCCGAATCGCTGGGCGTGGCGGTCGAACGCCATTCGCGGCATGAAGTCACATTCAAAGCCGATAACCTGAGTTCCTCAGATCCTCGTCCCGATCTAGCGCGTTCGATACGCGGCTCGATTCTATTCGCGGGACCGTTGCTGGCTCGGATGGGGGCAACATTCATCCCCTTCCCCGGCGGAGACCGGATTGGGAGACGAAGAATCGATACTCACCTTCTCGGCTTTGACGCACTGGGAGCCGAGATCGAAGTCGAAGAGACGGGCGTTCGTCTTCGTGCGCCAAAGGGGCTGACCGGTACGGATATTCTCCTCGACGAGGCAAGCGTCACGGCGACCGAGAATCTTCCGATGGCCGCTTCGTTGGCCTCGGGTACAACCATCATCCGCAACGCAGCCTCGGAACCGCACATTCAGCAGATCTGTCACCTGCTGTCGGCCTGCGGAGTGGGGATCGAGGGCATCGGCTCGAATGTCTTGCACGTGGAGGGCGTGAAAGAACTTCGCGGCACAGAGCACGCGATCGG
>CAYTDF010000572.1:0-3928 GCA_964436365.1 uncultured bacterium
CGTTGCAGCAACAGGTCCAACGCCAACAGGCAATCATCGACCGGCAGAATCAAGACTTCCAGCGCCAAACTCAGGAGTTCGAAGAGCGGAAGCGCGAGATCGAATCCCGGCCGAACCTCAACGATGCGGTCGAAGCGTTGGTGCATTACAAGACCGGGTCGGAGCTGCAACACATCGGCCGTTTTGACGTGCGCAAGCGCGAGGCCAAGCCTTATTTCAACAAGGCTATCGGGGAATACAAGGTCGTGCTCGAAGAACATCCCGGCACCCCGCAGGCTGCGGATTGTGCGTGGCGTACGGCGACGATCTATCACAAGTATCTGAAAGATTACAAGAACGCAGTGACCTATTATCAGCTACTGCTCGAAAAGTACCCGAAAGATCCTCATGTTGCCGAGGCACGGAAAAACTTGACGGATATTAAGGGGAAGTGACTCCCCACGTTCTCATCCTTACGACCGAATCGTTACCTCCGTGGCCAGCTCCGACCGCGGGAGGCGGTGTGCGCGCCTGGGGCTTGGGCGAAGCGCTCCATGAGTCTGGGTGCCGGGTCAGCTACCTTGTTCCCGAGACTCTTGTCCAGCGAGCCGAAGGCTGGGACGCGCTGGATGTTATCCCCTTTCCCGAACACGATCTCGACCGAACTCTCGCTGAGACGCAAGCGGATCTACTGGTTGTCGAGCAGTGGCAGCCACTGACCCTGCTGCGGGAGCGCCCTCCGCTGCCCACCGCGATCGATCTCCCTGGGCCGTTGCTGTTGGAATACGCTTGGCGAGAGCCGGACGCTCTCGCTCGGCACTATGCCGATAAACTTCGCTGCCTGGCGATGGCCGACGGACTCATCACGGCGTTGCCGGAGCAACGCGGCTATGTGACGGCATGGGCGTTGGCGGCGGGGTTGGATGTGCGCGAGGGCAACATTCGAACGGTGCCGTTTTGTCTGCCTGCCATGCCTCGGTCCCGGCAGGGCGCCAGAAATGAACCCGCGTCGTTTCTTTCCGCCGGTCTCTTTTGGCCCTGGCAAGAGATCGAACCCGGACTGCGTATGATTCTAGACCGGCTCCAAAACGCGGGCGCGGGGCAGATATCGGTGGTCGGCGGTCAGCACCCTCATCACGCCCCGGGCGGGCAAACCGATTCAACACCCACACTGCCGGACGATCTTGCCGAACATCCTCATCTATCCCACATCGGGCTTCTACCATTCTCCGAGTTGATGGAAGAACTCCGCCGATCCACGGTGGCGATCGATCTCGGGGCGAAAACCTTGGAACGTGAACTGGCGCTGGCGGTGCGTACGGGAGTGGCGTTGTGGGCGGGATGTCCGGCTATGGTGCGGCCGTGGTCGATCTGGGCGCCGCTTGTCGAGCGACACAACGCGGGCTGGGTGATCGACGATCTCGACAGCCGGTCGTTCCGCAAACTGATCGACGATTTGGCGCAGGCGAATGTAGATGTCTCGGCCAAACGGCGGGGTGTTGTGAATCTCGTGGAGACGGAGATGCGGCCGGATACTTGTATTCGCGAACTCCTCGATTGGGCGCACGACCCGCCGCGTAGGAACGCCGCGCCCTCCTTGGCCGATGACCGGTTTCGCCAACTGGACGAAGAGCAGATCGTCCTGCGCCGCGAACTCGACCGGGTCCGTCACGAGTTGGAACGCACGCAGGGCGACCTCGACTCAATTCGCAGTCATGCACTCTTCAAGTTGTACAAGCGTTTGTTCGGGGCGTTCTCTTCGAAGAGCGACGGTTAGAATCTTCTCTGTATCTGTATCTGTATCTGTATCCGATACCGTTGAGCGCGATCGATCAACTGTTGGGGATGTTGATCTGCGTCTCTCGAGCATTGCCCGGACCGTATCGGTAGATGTTCCCCCAGCTGATGAGACCGTTGCTGGGTTGATACGAGATGAGCCAGTTCCAGCGCGGGCCCTTGGCGGGATGATAGGAATAAAATCCGGTCCGTTTTCCTCGCGAACCCTAGGCAAACAGGTCGAACCAGTTTGTGTCTTCGACCGGCAGTCTTTTCCGGTCTCCGGTCTCTGTGGATTCGCTCTTCTCGTGATCGGGATCGGGCGCGTGCCGGGGATGCTTTCGGCGGCCCTGGTTGGACGCGTCGATCTTGCCGACCGGTTTGTGCGCGGCGCGCTTTCGGCTGGCCGTGTGATCCGTGGTGATACTGTCGCGCGCTTTGGAAAGATTCTCGCCAGGCGTGATCTGGTTCTTGACCTCGTTAATGGCCCGTTGGAAATCCTGATCGAATACCTGGCTACGTTGCCGGTCCGCGCTCTCTTTACCGCGTTTCAGCTCTCTAACTTGAGCCGCGCCGAGCGCACCGGTGGCGAGGTGGAGTTGGCCGGGAGGAATGCCTGTCGCTGGATCGACCATGGCGTATACCTCGTTTCATTTCGAAGCCCACGACCCCTTTTGCAATCAAGACGCTACCCTTTCCTACTATTCTATCAAATTTCATGCCGAATGATCTTTTTCGGCATGAAAGAGCCATATCCGGTTGGGAAACTCTACTCCGCTTTGCCCTCGCGGGAGAGCAGGTTGTTGACCGCCTGCTTGGGCTCGAGCCCCTCGAACAGCAAGGCTGCGATCTGGGTGCTGATGGGCATCTCTACCCCACACCGCTCCCGCAGGCTGTCGATGGCGCGGGCGGTGGTGACGCCCTCCGCGACCATGCCCAACTCCTCCTTGGCGGCGGCGAGGTCGTATCCCTGGGCGAGGAGTTCGCCGAGTTTGCGGTTCCGGCTGTGCCGGCTGGTGCAGGTGACCACGAGGTCGCCCATGCCCGAAAGTCCGGAGAAGGTTTCGGGAGACGCGCCCATGGCGATCCCTAATCGACTGATCTCCGCGAGCCCACGGGTCATCAGTGCGGCCCGGGCATTGTCCCCATAGCCGAGCCCATCGCAGACCCCGGTGGCGATGGCGATCACATTCTTGAGCGCGCCGCCCAACTCCACGCCGAGGATGTCGGGATTGGTGTAGACCCGGAATGTCCTCTGCTGGAACAACGTTTGAGTACGCCTGGCGGCTTTGTCATCCCTGGAGGCGGCCACGACTGCCGTGGGATGGTCCCGTGAGACCTCCTCGGCATGGCTAGGGCCAGAGAGCGCTACAAACGCGCAACCGGGCGGCAACACGGCTTGCAGAATCTCGCTCATGGTATGGCAGGTGCCCGCCTCGATGCCCTTTGTGCACGCGATCAGTAGCGCACCCGGGGCCAAGAGGTTCGCCAGTTTCTCCCCCGTAGCGCGGATGAACTCCGAGGGCACGGCGACGAGAATCGCGTCGGCCTCCCCCACAGCCCGCTCCAACCGATGGGTGATTCGAATCGAGTCGGGTAGCACGATCCCCGGGAGTTTTCGGGGCAGCCGACGTGTCTCCTGCAGGTGCCGAGCCTCCTCCTCGAACGGAGACCAGATGGAAACCGAGTGTCCATTGCGGGTCAGGGCTATGGCCAAACCTGCACCCCAAGATCCAGCGCCAAGGATTGCAATCATGAGATTCCTCCAATGCGGGGCAAGTCTACCCCGAAGGGGGCTCTTGGCGCTACCGACTCGGCCCTTCACGCGGCGCAATCGGCGCTTGCGGCCTCCAGCCTCTTCTCCCGCCCCTCTCTTCGCTACTCTCTCGGCATGAGCCGACCTGTGATTGGAACCGTCGATCGCTATATCTTTTCCGAATTCGGCAAGGCGCTGCTGGCGACCCTCGGCTTTTTCGGCGTTCTGGGAACTGTCATTGTCATGTTTGGCGAGATGGACGAGTTCTTGCAGAACGACGCCTCGTTTTGGCTGGCGTGCCGCTATGTGTTGCTGGCGACCCCCCATCTGATCGTGCAAGGTCTGCCGATCATCATCCTGGTGGCGGTAACCTTTTCCTTGGGCCGTTTGGCCCGGAACCGGGAACTGCAGGCCATG
>CAYTDF010000573.1:0-3926 GCA_964436365.1 uncultured bacterium
TACGGCGGTTTCGCATTGGATCACAATACCAAGCAAGAGAATCCCGGTGGGGTGGGGGTGGCGATTTCTGAAGTCGACCGTCTGATCGGTGTTCGTCCCGCTACGGAGGAGCCTGGCTACTTATTGACCCGGGCGGTGTCGCCGAGTTCGGATGCGAGGCTGCTGGTGAACGCCAAGGTGGAAGGCGAACTTCGCGCGGAACTGCGTACGGACAACAACAAACCGATCGAGGGTTTTTCGCTGGACGATTGCGACGCGGTCTCTGAAACCGGATTCGCAAAGGAGATCACGTGGAAAGGCCAGGCGCTGGGAGCGGTGAAGCGTGAGGATATTCGTATCCGCTTTGAACTGGAGAATGCGGAGTTATTTACGTTTGGGTTAAGGTGAGATGTGAGTGAGGCTGCGTTAGCCGGGTCTAGGAGGAGTCTGGTCCGTGTCAGGAGGGGATTTCTATTGCTTTTCGCCTGCGCCTTACAAACAGTACAACATTGATGACGGAGGCTATCAGGACGCTGAGTATGACGAAGCCCCAAGAGAAGAAATCGAAATACGGGATTATGCCGATCACCTCCCTATCCTTGAGGACCTCTCGAATCAAGCCCTTCGTTATCGCTCGATCGGGGATATCGATCAACTTGGCGATTCGTGCAATAATGATGATGTCCCGGAACTCGGGTATGCACTGGGAGATGCCGTACATGAAAAACGGAAAAGCGTTCACTCTGATCGAACTTCTCATCGTCGTGGCCATTATTGGGATCTTGGCCGCAATCGCAGTGCCGAACTTTCTCAACGCGCAGGTTCGAGCGAGAATCGCACGGACTCAATCGGATCAGCGGAATATCGGTACGGCGTTGGAAATGTACTTTGTGGATACGAATATCTTCCCCCCGACCGCCCCCGATCCGTGGTATCTGACCGGCGTTGTGTATTTGACTACGCCAACTGCGTATATGGCCGAGTACCCGTGGGATTCTTTCGAGTCGACTCAGGAAGGGGCCGGGCTGTCGGGCGGTCTCAAGCACGCCAAGATGATGTACTATAACGCCAAAACCACGTATTATACCGGACAACATGCGGGCGGAACCGATTTTGCCAGGCCGGAATACGAACAGGGATACCGATGGGGATTGCGGAGCCTCGGCCCGAATAAGAAATACGACAACAACAACGTTTATCGTAATCAGGGAAGCATGGACTTTTACGACTCCAGCAACGGTCTGCGGAGCATCGGCGATATCTGGTTGTGGGGTTCGTGAGTTGAATGAGGCGAGCTTTCGCACCCGCCGGATCTAGATCGCATTCATCTCCGCCTTCGAGCGGCCTTTGCCCGGTTCAACGGAGGGGCGTCAGTTTGATGTTCCGGAACATGATGGGAGAGCCTTCACTCTGGAGGCCAATGTATCCCTTGTGGATCTTCATGCCGGTGCCTTTGTTTTGGAGTTTCCCATTCACTTTCAACTCCATGGAACCCTTCTTGCAGACGATTTCGTACGTGTTCCATTCACCGGGCTTCTTCTCGCTGGAGTCTTTCTTCCGTGGGGCGTAGCGGTAGAACTCGCCCTCCTTGCTCTGGTTCTCCTTGAAATCGCAACCCATTCCAACAACATCGCCCGCGCGTTCGTGCTTGAGCTGCGCTTCCATGCTGAGTGGCCAGATCTTCTTTTCATCGGTCATCCAGACCAAGACGCCGCTGTTGGTGGGTTCTTCCGGCCACCGCCATTCGAGGACGAGCTTGAACGCACTGTATTTTTTCGTGGTGCGGATGAAGCCTAGGGGGTCGCCTTTGCACCAGATCGCGCCATCCTTGACCTTCCAAACGCTCTTCGGATCGATATCCGGGTCTTCCAAGAACATGGTCCAGCCTTTGAAATCTTTTCCATTGAATAGGTCGACGGTCTTGGCTTTCTTCGTTTTGGCGAGTTTGGGTTTCTTGTCTGTCCCCGATCCACTCTCCGCGCACTCGGCGACACTTCCCAACGCCAGAAAGGCGAACGCAATCAGAAGACTGAGCATGCGTTTCATATTTCTATTCTCCTACTCGTCCAAGTTTTCCCTAAGGATTCTATGGCATTGTACAGTGGCCCACGCCAGCGATCAATCGGCCTCGGGGTCTGGGCCTCAACCAGCGGCGCGATATCGATTCACCTACCGTATTCAGCGCTGCCATGCGGTACAGTCCACCGTTCCGCCCGCGCGGACAACGTCACCGCGGCTCCGCAATCCGTTGGAGCCCGCGTAGATTCCGTCCCAACTGCTTGAACGGCCCCGCACACCGCACCACTCGCCGAAACTCTCAAACTTGTCGGGTCCGTAGGAAAGAATCACGTAGCCGTCTTGCTGATGGCCGACCGCTTTTCCCCACCCGTAACGATAACAGTAGTAGCGGTAGGTGGAGTTCTCGTAACCGCCCCCAGGGAAATCGACCGAGCGATCCGCGCCGATGTAGAAGGGATCTTGTAGCGCAACTGAAGTCATGTAGGCCACCGGAGTGGTCAAGAAACTCATGGCTCCGATGAACCCCATGCTCTGCGCGCCGCCGCGATTGATGGCTTTCCAGTCCGGGGGATAGTTGGCCTGATCGAGCCGGTAAGAATCCACGGCGACTGTGAGCGCGCGCAGATCGCTCTGCACCCGGCCGATCGAAGCCCGCACCTGGGCGTTCAAGAAGTTCGGCACGGCAATCGCCGCCAAGATACCGATGATGGCCACGACGATAAGAAGTTCGATCAGTGTGAAACCGTTTTGCGTGTTCCGAGACATGGCTGCTCTCCTGTAAGAGTTATGCTATCACACTCTGGGCGAAGATCCAACCCGGGTGCATGGCGGAGGATTCAGGTGGCTTCAATCGCTGGCCCGTCGGCTGTGGAACTGTCACTGAGCCGAGGCGGGGACCTCCCCTACGGAGGAATGCTGTGTGGGGCGCGCGAGACCGATCGGGTCATCAGCGTGAGGCGGGAGAGGGAAGGTGAGTTAAGGGTGTCTCGCCGTCGACCGGGACGGATTGGTGAGTTTCGCGGGAAAGAGGCGAGCCAGGGAGAGAGATGCATCAGCATCCGGAACCGGTCCAGATTGGGTTAGCCGCCCACTCATTGAGTAAGAGACAGCCCGATTTGTAGTCGCCTGTGTAGAAATGAATGTCGCCCCTCGATTGTATTCCATTGCTGGGGTCGTAGGGGTGGAACTTGATCCCGAACGGGAAATTATCATGGCTAAACAGGTCGACTTTGTTATCCGGGCCATAGCTCAGAATGCTCCACGCTTGCTTGCGAATGGCCGAGGCGTTGTCTGCACCGCTGCCGATCTCGTACGCTGGGAAGTAGTCCGGCGAATAGCCATTCACCGCATCCCGGCCTCCCCAAGACGATCCCTTTCGTACGTGCAAGATGAACGGATCCCCTGGGACGGAGTTGAGGAATGCGACGGGGGACGTCAGCTGAAATAATCCCGTCTGGCTACCATGGATGGCGGTGTCGAGATCATGATCGTTGGCATACGAGTTGTTCTGTATTTTGTACATCTCCATCGCGGTATTGATGGCTTTGAAATCCGATTCGACCCTGGCGACCGTAG
This sequence comes from uncultured bacterium, assembly GCA_964436365.1. Lineage (GTDB taxonomy): Bacteria > Hinthialibacterota > Hinthialibacteria > Hinthialibacterales > CAYTDF01. Next base: position 3,574 of record CAYTDF010000573.1, read on the forward strand.
CGCGCAGACGTGCATTCAGGAAATTCGGCACGGCAATCGCCGCCAAGATACCGATGATGGCCACGACGATAAGAAGTTCGATGAGTGTGAAAGCTCTATGTGTGTTTCGATGCATGGCTACCCTCCTAGAGAACACATTATACACCATTTCCCGCGGAGATTTGAGCGGGGTGAGTGGTGTGATGTTTCAGACCGCCTCACCATCGACGGGGGCGGATTTGTGGGTTTCAGCGGATTTGCGAATGGCTTCCATGATCGCCATGACTCGGCGCGCGTGTGCAGGCGTCACCATCAACGGTTCACCAGACTCGAAAGCGGCAAAGAGGTTTCTGTAGAAGAGGACGCCTTCGGGT
>CAYTDF010000574.1:0-3921 GCA_964436365.1 uncultured bacterium
GTCTCCGCACCCCCCATCACTCCCGCCAGCGCCACCGGGCGGTCGGCGTCGGCAATCACCATATCCTCGGGCGTAAGTTTGACTTCCGAGCCGTCGATTACCGTCAGTTTCTCACCTTCACGGGCCATCCGCACGACAATCTCGTTCCCGTGCAGCGTGTCGGCGTCGAACGCGTGGGGCGGCTGGCCGTACTCCAGCATGCAGTAGTTGGTGGCGTCGACGACGTTGTTGATCGAGCGGACACCCGCGCGCTCCAACCGCCGCGCCACCCAGCGCGGCGAGGGGCCGATCGTGACGTTTTCGATGCTGATTCCGGTGTACCGCGGGCACATCCCCGCTGCGTCCGCTTCCAGCGTGACTTTCGGTCCGCTCTCCATAGAGCCTTGCTCGACCTCTGGCCGTTTTATCTCTAAACCAAACGACGCGGCTACTTCTCGGGCCACACCCAGCAGGGAGAGGCAGTCACCACGGTTGGGGGTCAGGTCGATCTCGATCACGTCGTCCACCAGGTCGTACACTTCCGCGAACGGTGAGCCGACCTTGGGTTCGCCGTCGAGAATGATGATCCCGCTGTGATCGTCACCCAATCCGAGTTCGTCTTCCGCGCAGAGCATCCCTTGGGATTCGACGCCGCGGATCTTGCTTTTCTTGAGTTTTACGCCGTTCGGCAGTGTGGTTCCCGGTTGAGACACCGCCACGTAATCGCCCGCCTTCATGTTATGCGCGCCGCACACAACTTGCAGGGGCGCGTTGCCGACGGTCACCTGACACAGCGTGAGCCGGTCGGCGTTGGGATGGGGCTCCATCTCTAGAATCTTCCCGACCAGGATCTTCTCTAGACCCGCACCGGTGCGCTCGACGCCGTCAACTTCGAGGCCCAGCATCGTCAAGCGATCGGCCAACTCGTCGACCGGGGGGAGGGGAGAGACATACTCGTTGAGCCAAGAAACAGGAACTTTCATCGTGATCTGTCCAATCGGGCTAAGGTAGACCGTCCAGGGGGGCTGGCGGCGATGCCGGGCCGCAAATGGCTCCGGGCACCGATCTTGCCGCGCGCGGATTCCGTGGACGAGTAATCCAACGCAAGAGGGCTGGGTTGAACTCAGAACGCTACCACGCCGATTCAAGGAGTCAAGCAAAGACCCGCATCGCGCTTGGGAACTGCATGATCCTTGCCGGGGGCGTGGAGGTCGGGCACGCTGTCGCTTGCTATGGATGTTCGTGCGTTTTTGCAGAAATCATGGGTGCCTCCGTTGACACTGGGGCTTGCGGCTTTCGTCTCTGTCGCGGTCACGCTGGACGATCCCGGTGTCACCTGGGATGAGGCGTATCCCAATATCCCCGCCGCCGAGCGGCAAGCCGAATGGCTGACGGGCCTAGGCGGGCTCGAAGCGCCTTTCAGCCAAGCCACGGTCGACGCCCACTGGGAAACCACGTCGGATCATCCGTCGTTTGCGCGCACCTGCGCAGCCGTCTCCTACCTGGTTTTGGGCCGATGGCTGGGGGAGATCACCGCGTACCGGTTGCCCAGCGCGGTCTGGTTCGGCCTATTGGTTGCCGGGGTCGGGTTATTGGCGGGAACCCTACGTGGCCCGCTCGCGGCGTGGACGGCGGGGTTGGCCCTGTTGCTGATGCCCCGGATGTTCGGGCACGCCCATTTCTACAGCCTCGACATGCCCATCACCGCGCTCTGGTTTTGGGCGGCGGCGGCTTTCGCATGGGCATTGGGACACCCTCGGCGAGCACCGTGGGCGGCGGCGGTTTACGCGCTGGCCTTTGCAACCAAGCTGCATGCGGTCTTTATGCCGCCCCTCCTCTTGGTTGTTGGGCTCGCGGCTTGGTACGAGCGAGTGGAGGAGCGCGAGGCTGTCTGGCGTGGGCTGTTGGTCTGGTTCGGATGCGCGGCGCTTTTGACCCCGTTGATCTACCTGCTGACCCAACCCTGGCTATGGCACGAGACCGGCCCTCGGCTGGTCGACCGCTTCCTGGGGTACGCGTCCAAGGTCCCCAACCGGCCGATCCACACCTGGTATCTCGGCACTCGCTATGGGGGGGATACGCCGTGGCACTATCCGTTGTTGCTGACCGCTACGACCGTGCCGCCGGGAACGTTACTCCTCGCGCTGACCGGACTGGGCGCGGCACTCTTCCGGCCCCGTTGTCTACGAGGTTTCGCCTGGAGCGCCCTGCTGCTGGGAGGCTGGCTGGTACCGCTGCTCCTGGTGCTCTTGCCGTTGGCGCAAGCCTACGATGGCGTCCGGATTTTTCTGCCCGGCTTCTCGTTTCTGGCGGTCTTAGCCGGGGTCGGCGCGGCTGTGCTGGAGGAGGTCGGCCGGAACAGAATCCTCGAAAAACCCTATGCGAGCGCCCAGATACAGCGATGGCGGCTGCTTGCCGGGCTCGTAATTGTCATGGTGTTTGTCGAACCGGCGGGAAGCCTTTTGCGTCTTCATCCCAATCCGCTCGCCTATTACACACCGCTCGTCGGTGGACTGTCCGGCGCGCGGCGGTTGGGGATGGAGACGACCTACTGGTGTGACGCGCTATCGCCGGAGTTCCTCGAACGAATCGACGAGCGCGTCCCAGCGGGTGCGAAGGTCAAGAGTTTGGCCATGCCCATCGAGGTTCTGGAGTATTATCAAAGAGAAGGCCAGCTGGACCCGAGCCTTCGCTTTCACGAGGAACCGCCCTACGATTTCCACATTCTTCAGTGTAGGCAAGGCATGTTCACCGGTGTGGAGTGGAATCTGTACCTGAACCACCGGCCGCTGGAGCGTGTCGAACGCGACGGTGTTCTATTGTACGCTCTGTATGGTCCACTCTGAGACGATTCCACGGGGAGCACTAATTTCTTGAGGCGGAAGGGCTATGACGCGTAACACTTACCCCAGTTTGGCACGCCCGGGAGATACCATTCCGCCCGCTGCGCCGCTGGATGTACTCCGTCCGATGTTGGAAAGCCAGGTGCTTGTCGATTGGCTTGTGCCGCTCGCGAACGGACGGTTACTCGACCTCGGTTGTGGGAATGGCTACATGGCCCTGGCGTTTGCCCGGCGGGGTGCTGATCTCACTGAGATCACAGGTGTCGATCTAAACGCCGAAGTCATTGCCGTCGCGCGGGAGACCGCTATTTCCGTGCTCGACGAGCAAGCGCCGCCCACGCGATTCGTTGTGGGGGATGTGAGGAAAGGCGAGACGATCGAGCGTCTGGGCTGTTTCAACTTTGTCGTCTGCAACCCGCCTTTTTTCGAGCGATGTCTATCGGGGCAAACCAAGGATCCGGCGAGGAAGAGTGCGCGGGCGGAGGTGACGCTCGGGATTTTGGAGCTCTGTCAGACCGCCGCCCGGTTGTTGGTTCCTGGGGGGCGGCTCGCGTTGTGTCATCTTGCCCGGCGGCGCAAGCAGATCGCCGCCGCTTTCGAGCGGAATGAATTCACGATTGAGCGCGAGATCGCGTATGAGGGCGTGAGGAGTGGAGATGGCGGGATCGTCTACTTCCTGGCCAGTTACTCCACCCAAGAGTAGCGTACTCCGTCCTCGCAGACCGCTCTGAACTTTCCGGCGATTCTTGAACTCGACAATCCCCGAACTAATAGAAACGCCATTCTTCCACGGAAGAGGTGCCTTCCGGGAAACTGTCTGGATCGCCAGGATTCGAGACCAATTCGGGGTCCCCGGGGTCGGTATCGCCCAAACGCCATTCTCCGGTCGGATCTTGGAGTTCCTCGCCGTTGGTGAAGCCGTCACCGTCCGAATCCAGCGCCGCGAGTGTGCTGCTCCAGAACTCCGTCAACGGACCGGATGTGATCAACGGTTCCACCGCCGCTCCGAACGAGTTTCGTGCACCTCCGTCAGTATTGCTCACGTGGCAGTTGCCGCAACTTCTGCCATCGAGCACCGTTCCATTGGGGATGAGCCCTG
>CAYTDF010000575.1:0-3916 GCA_964436365.1 uncultured bacterium
GGTTGTCGAAGCCCATCTCGGTCAGCAGACTCCGATCGAACGGTGGAAGTATCGAAGGCGCTATGCAGAGCATCGACGAGAACCGCCAGAGGATGAGCGAGATGAGTGCGAGGAGAATGAAAAGGAGCAAGGCTGTTCTCTGGATTCCGTGGCGGCGTTTGCGTTTGGCTTGAGCGTCGAGTGCGGGCAACTACTCACCGGACCTTTCTTGTGAAATCGTGGAGAAAACGCGTTTGACCGATGCCCACCGCTTCTCCTTATCGATATGTCCGGCGGTGAAGAGAATCACCCCGCTGCCCGACCACTCGCTCGCATCCCGAACCACTCGTTCGAAACTCTCCGCTGGGAGCGTTCCCGGTTCGTTCATCGCTTGGACGATCGGCCATACGGGTTTCTGAGTGAGCGTATGCAACCAGGCGGTGTACTCGCCCGGCCAGGTCTCTTCCCGGCCGCAAAGCCCATGGTACACCATCGGCGAGAGAACGTCGGCATGGTTCCCGATCTTTGAAGAATCCTGTCCCACGGTCCGATGTATCGCCCCGTCGAAATCCTTGTACATCCAGGGGATGGTGAAAATTCCCAGCAGTGCATTCGGTTTCGTCTCGTCTCGAATCCTCTTGGCGTCCGCCACAAAGGAGGCGATGCTGTCGCACTTGAACTCGATCCAACTCGGTAGACGCTTTTCGAGAATATGGTTGGCTTTTTCTGTGCGCGTTCGTACGGAATCCGGGAACCGGATGCCATCCGGAACTTGTTTCTCGAATGCTTCCAGGCATACGTCGCAGAAACAGGTGTCGTCGATCCACGGATCGGGAACCTCCCAGCGGATCGGATAGCGGATGAAGTCGAGCCAGACGCCCTGAACTTCGGGCCGTGCATACAAAGCCCCAATGCGTTCGAGACCCTTTTTTCGTAGCTCCGGTTGGTTCGGGCAGAGGCCGTAATACCAACCTCGTGGCGGTTGCTCGGTGCCATCCGCGCGAATGGGGCGCAAATCGGGGCGTTCCCGGTAGAGGCTCTTGGAGACGAACAACCCGACCTCGTGGTAGGTTGGGATGCCGTTCTCGTTCAAGAATCGGTATAGCGCGCCGTTCTCTTTTCCACTGAAGAAGATCGCATTGCAATGCAGGTCACGTAACTCTTCGAGGACGCCTGTGGGGCTCTTTCCCTCGAACGGTTTCAATGAGGGCTGAAAACCGTACAGAGCCCGGATCGGCTCCTGGGGCATCTTTGGGGATTCGGTGGCGTGTAGGGTCATCGCGAACACCAGCCCGGTTACGAATGCGCACCTTCTCATCGGCTGCTCCTTAACAAGGGTGCCACAGACCGTTCGTCACGAGAAGGACTGATTCAGCCGGCCCTAAAGCCCGAAGCGCATGATGTCGCCGTTCGACTGGAGTCCGTTCGAAGTTTCGAAGGGGGCCAGATCGCCACCGCCCGCCGCTTCGAAATCGCCGTCCGGGCCATAGCTCATCAGTGCCCACTGGCCATTAGGTTTGTCTTGTTGTTTGAAGTGTCGTCCCAAGCGGGTGGGCTGACGGTACCCATCGGCGAAGTTGGGCTCCCAATACGGATAGGTATTCAATCCGCCGGTTTGCAGTTGCAGTCGATCGAATTTATCCTCGGCGACGTCAGACATATAGGCGATGGGCGACGAGAGTTTCGAGAGCCGCTCGATTCGGGACATTTGGTAACCCTTACAGGATCCCGTATAGCAACCTTCGCTGTAGGTCCGAGGGGGCATGTTGTTATCGATACGGTAACTTTCGATGGCCGTCCCGATGCTCCGCATATCCGCCTCTGCGCCCGCGATTTTCGCCCGGGTTTGGGCGTTCAAGAAATTCGGCACCGCGATGGCGGCCAGGATTCCGATGATGGCTACGACGATGAGTAGTTCGATGAGCGTGAAGGCTGCGCGTGAGGTCATGGATACGGTCTCTATTCGTAAAGTATGGAGTTTCTGATGGTCGTTTCGAACGTCAACAGTAACAGGGTATCGTTACCGTCCGGCGTCGTCACGGCGTCCGCGGTTGAGATTTCCTAGCAGGCGGTTTGTCGACTGCACGTTTTGCCGTATGATTGTGGTGAATCAACCACGGTAGTGGAAGATCGAGTCCTGGAGGAGATCGGCAATGAAAAAGGGCGTCAGCACGTGGTGTTTTCCGGCGGAGATGAGCTATGCGGAGCGGTTCGCGGTTGCGAAGGATGCGGGATACGAGACCCTAGAAGTCGCTGTCGACGAAGAGGGCGAACTGAGTCTCGAATCGAGCAAGAAGGATGTACTGACGATCCGGCGCGCCGCCGAAAAGGTGGGCATTGGCCTGCCCAGCGTGGCCTCGGGATTGGCTTGGGTCTACTCGCCTTCGAGCCCGGATGCCTCGATCCGCCGCAAGAGCCTGCGTATCTGGAAGAAGAGTCTGCAAATCGCCGGATGGCTGGGCGCGGATACGTTACTGGTGGTCCCCGGAATGGTCTCGTCGCTTGGCGAAACCGAAGGCGTTCCCTATGAGCTGGCGCTTCAACGCTCCCGGGAGGCCGTCGAGGCGGCCATCCCCACCGCCCAGAAGGCCGGTGTCGCGCTCGGTCTCGAAAACGTCTGGAACCGGATGCTCTATATGCCTCTCGAATTCCGGGATTTCGTCGACAGCTTCCACTCGGAGGTTGTGGGCGCTTATTTCGACGTGGGAAACTGTCTGCCTTGCGGATTTCCCGAGGACTACATCAACGTGCTCGGCTCGCGCATTCGGAAAGTGCACATCAAGGATTTCAAACTCTCCATCGGAAACCTCGATGGATTTGTCCCCCTCCTCTATGGCGATGTCAATTTCCCTGCGGTGGTGAAGGCGCTGAAGAAATGTGCGTACGACGGCCCGTTGACGGTTGAGGTGGGACCCACCCGGCATCATTCAGAGATGACTGTCTACAGCAGTTCGCTGGCGTTGGATCTGATTCTCGGGCGCAGGAAATCAATTCTGTGAGCGTTTTTGGAACGGGGTTTGTTTTCCCATCGTCTCCGACATACAGACACGGATCTACACGGGCTTAGCGCGCCGCGTGGCAAGGTTGGAACCGGTCGTCGAAGTGGGAGCGCCCTCAAAGGGAGGGCACGCTACTACCGATAGCGATGGGTGATACGGCCCTTCGTGAGATCGTACGGAGAGAGTTCCACGGTGATCTTGTCACCGAGCAGGACGCGGATGTAGTTTCGCCGCATCTTACCGGAGAGGTGAGCCAGCACCTCATGCTCGGCGTTGTCGATCTTGATCTTGAACATTGTGTTGGGGAGGACTTGCGTCACGACCCCTTCCAATTGAATGGCGTCATTTTTGGGCATGATATTCGACTTACTTTTCGCCGCTCCTTTCATCTACGCGGTGAGAGAGTATGGTTGCAACCGGCCCTATCATCAAGGTTGCGCGGATGACAACCGAAGTTTGCTCGCCGAACTGTCCCGTTTTTCGGATTGCGGTTCGGTGAGGAAAACAAGCGGGCCGAGGCATGACGCCCCGGCCCGTGGGGTTCTATCGATCCAACCCGGAGGGGTTGGTTAAGGCATTTCCACGCCGAGGATCGCGCGCACGGTGTCGCGGGCGATGACCAGCTCTTCGTTGGTGGGAATCACGTGGACTCCAACCCTGGAACTGTCCGCGTGGACGGGGCCTTCGCGATTCCCGCGCTCTTGGTTACGGTCGTGGTCCACTTCCACACCGAGATACGAGAGTCCTTCACAGCATTTCTCACGGACTTCGATGGAGTTTTCACCGATCCCGCCTGTGAAGATGATTTGGTCGACGCCATCCATGACGGCGGCGTACGCTCCGATGTATTTCTTGATGCGGTAGCAGAACATATCCACGGCGAGTTGAGCGCGTTCGTTGCCGTTGCCCGCCGCTTCTTGCACGTTCCGCATGTCACT
>CAYTDF010000576.1:0-3915 GCA_964436365.1 uncultured bacterium
AGCGGCAAGGAACTCAAGTACGCGCCCGACCTGGTCTTCGTCGCCCGGAACTACGCCTATCTGGCGCGACAGTTCTTCGGCGATTGGAAGGTCGTCCGCCGTTGTGACAACCTGTCCAACGGCTTCCACCGACCGAACGGCATCTTTGCGGCGATGGGCAAGAATATTCTGCAGGGCAAGGTATTGAGCGGTGCGGAGATGGTGGATATCGCGCCGACATTGCTGCACGGTTGCGGCCTACCCGTTCCCCCTTCGATGGACGGAGATATCCTCAAGAATATCTTCACCGATGAGTACAACAGCGGCCACCCAGTTCGCCGCGAGGAGATCGCCGCCCCCTCCACCGCCACGGAAACTGACGACGTCTACACCGAGGAAGAGGAAGCGGTGATTATGGAACGCCTGCGTAACCTGGGGTATCTCGATTGAACAAGAAGAGCTCTGTTTCGTCCGTCAAATGGATCGTCAAATTCGCGATCACAGCCGGTCTGTTTGTTCTACTGTTTCGTCCGGATTGGTTCGGCATTTCGAAACGTTTTATCAATGTCGAGCTCTCCGACGTGCTCAACGAAATCCGCGAGTTGGAGTTCGGACGGTTTGCGGTCTGGATCGCGCTGGGTTTCTTGATCAAAGGCAGCGGCATGTTCGCCAGCATGCTCCGTTGGGACCTGCTACTAAAGGGACAGGGTATCGTCGCGCCGTTCCGTCATCTGGTGGGCACGTTCTTGGTCGGACGTTTCTTCGGCGCGTTCCTGCCTAGCACCCTGGGGCTGGACGCCTATCGCACGTATGACCTCGCTCGCCATTCGGGATTGATTGCAGCCAACGTGGGCGTGGTCATCGTTGAAAAGATCATCGGTCTATTTTCGCTGTCGCTGCTTTTGTTCTTCACCGCACCGTTCGGCGTACAGTTCGTGGGGCAACAAGCGGTCTACGGTCTGCTCGTCTTCTTCGCCATCCCAGTATCGCTCTCGTTTACGGTTCTGGTTTTCCCCAACGCCATCGTTTGGCTGTTGGACCGTTCGTTCCTGCGGTTGGGGCTGCTGGACCGTAGGTTGCGCCCGGCGGTGGAGGCTGTCGCCGCGTACCGGAACTGCCGGGGGCTGCTGGCGCGTGCGGTGGGCTACGGCCTGATCGTGCACACAGCGACCGCCTTTATGTATTACGCCACAGCCCGAGCCATCGCCGCCGACGTCGCCCTGGATGAAATCCTGTTCGTAGCGCCGATCATGATCGCCGCCACGGTGGGCGTGCCGGTCTCCATGGGCGGCGAAGGCATTCGCGAGGGTACGTTCGTCACTCTTCTCGGCCTGGTCGGTGTTGGGTCGGCCCCGGCGTTCCTGCTCTCTCACCTCGGGTTCTGGGTCGGCGAGTTGATCAGCCTCGCGGGCGGATTGATCTATATCCTCCGTCCAGCGGGGTACAGCCCCGAACTGAAAGGGCACGCCATCGAGGCCAGAAAACAGGAAGAGGATACGGAAACGCAAACTCCCGTGCGGGGCCTGTGGCAGGTGCCCGACGTCCCCATGAAGAGCGCGCTCCTGGACACGCTACTGCTCTCGATCTTAGCCGGAATGGCGGCGGGGCTGTGCGAGTCGGCGCTGATCTTTTACACCTATACCGATTCCGATTGGGGCGCGATCGCGTTCGCTGTCTCCACCTACGGTATCGCCGGACTATTCGGCGGGGTGGGTTGCGCACTGGGATTCCTGTTGCTCGGCCGTTGGGAGCGTACCTTCCACGAGTGCTTGCCCACGCTCAGCGCGGCGAGCGTCTTCGGATTCATCGTGCTAATCGTTTCACGGTTCCGCATCCGCCGCGATATCTTCAGCGAACATCTTATGGGCAAGAAAGCGCTGCTCGTGGATGTGGGGCTCATGGCCGCGATCGGGGTGTTCGTGCTGGTCGCCGGAATCGGTCTCGCCGCGCGCTGGTGGCCGCCCACAAGTAAGCGCCGGAGACCGATCGCCACCGCCGCTCTGGCCGTCGCTGTGGCACTTGCGGTCTTCTCTTTGGTCATGGCCCCCGAGAACCCGGTGCAGACCGTTCACGATACACTCCCGGAACCCAAACCCGCGCTGAGCGTGAACGACGCGCCGCACATCGCGCTAGTGGTCATCGATGCGCTGCGCAAAGACGCGCTCGGGATCTATGGTGCGCCCGGCAACCCCACCCCCAACTTGGACCGTTTTTCCCAACAGGCGCTGCGATTCGATCGAACCTTGGCCCAGGCCTCGTGGACACGGCCCTCGTTCGCGACCCTATTCAGCAGCCGGTATCCCAGCAATCACACCGCCGAGTATAAGTTCTCAACACTCCCCGGCGATCTGGTCACGTTGGCCGAGGCGCTCCAAGAGCGCGGCTATCAAACCGTGGGCATCGCCAACAACACCAACATCGCCCCGGCGTTCAACTTCCAACAAGGTTTCGACAAGTACATCTATCTCGCGCCGGACAACTTTTTCGGCGCGACCGCTTCGGCCTCGCGGCTGGTTCTCTATCAGGTGATGCGGAAGTTCCGGGCCAAGTTCGGCGCGGAGGTTCCGAACATCAACTTCTTTTACCGCGACGCAGCGTTCGTGAACGATACCGTCCAGCAGACATTGGCCGATCTGGATGCGAGTCGACCGGTCTTCCTTTTCGTTCACTACATGGAGCCGCACGACCCTTATGTGCCCCATCCACCAGAATCGCCCGATCCCAATGGCGGCACCGGCGTCGTCCGTGCGCGCACGCCCAAGCCCGACCCGAAAGAGACCGAACGTCTGAAGAAGCTCTACGCGGGCGAAATCGAATATCTAGATACTCATTTTGGCGCACTTCTGGAACTTCTCGAACCTCTGGCTTCCGAGGACCGGCTGGCCACGCTGGTCACCTCCGACCACGGGGAGGAGTTTTTCGATCACCAGGGCTGGTGGCACGGAACCACGCTCTACGAGGAAGCCATCGCCGTCCCCATGATCGTGCGCCTTCCGGGTGGCGTGCGCGCGGGGGAGACCGATTTCGGGCTTTCACGCTTGCTCGATGTCGCTCCCACGCTACTTACGCTGGCCGGTGCGCCGGTACCGGAGGGCATACAGGGCCACGGCCTGCTGAATCCTGACCGGCCATCGCTTTCGTATGTCTTCGCGGAAGAGGACCACGAAGGCAACGTCCTCTTCTCCTTGCGCGGCGAACGAATGAAACTGATTCAGGCCAATCGCAAGAACCCACGCCGACTCGCTCCCATCGAGTTGTACGACCTCGAGCGGGACCCGTTCGAGAGCAACAATCTTGTCGATGAAGACGGCTTCGAAGCCGTCATCGAAACCTGGACGAACGAACTCGCGGCCGCCAAAGCCATCGCGGCCGAAGGCGCGGTTCTCAGCGCCTCGACGACGCTCGACGAGGAGACCCGCGAACAACTCGAAGCCATCGGGTATTTCTAGCCGAAACGGGGAAGGCAATGAGACGAGACGATAGAGAGATCACGGACCCCAAGGCACTGGATGAGATCATCCATCGCTCGCCAATCTGTCACATCGGTTTTTCCGAACGGGATAAGCCGTACGTGCTCCCATTTTGCTTCGGCTATGAGGATCGCGTCTTCTATATCCATTGCGCGGATGCGGGCAGAAAACTCGATATTCTGCGGCTCAACAACGCGGTCTGCGTTTCGTGCGAGAGCGATGTCGAGGTCGTTGAGAGTCTCACGCCTTGTTCCTGTAGCCTGAAATACAGGAGTGGCGTGGCGTTCGGGTACGCGTCGATCGTGGAGGATGCCGAGGCGAAACGGCGTGCACTGGATGCAATCATGAAGCACTACTCAGACCGTGCGGATTTCACGTACACAGACGGCTCGGTCGCGGAAATCACAATCCTGAGAATCGATATCAGAAACATGACCGGCAAGCAGTCGGGGTACTAGAGTATCTC
>CAYTDF010000577.1:0-3905 GCA_964436365.1 uncultured bacterium
CAGGTGGCAAACAGACTAACTTAGGACGTGGTACAAACCTTGGGGGCAGGCCAGGCGACGACTTCGACGAGGGCGAGGACGCCTTTGTCGACACGGTGGCGGTGATGTGCCATCTCGACCTGATCGTGACTTCCGATACCGCGATCGCCCACGTCGGCGGCGCGATGGGACGGCCGACCTGGGTCGCCCTCAAGCAGGACCCGGATTGGCGCTGGCTCCGCGAGCGCGCCGACAGCCCCTGGTACCCAAGCCTGCGCCTGTTCCGTCGGGGCGAGCCCGAAAATTGGCGTGCGGTGTTCGAAGAGATCGCTGGAGAGGTGAAGCTTTAGATGCGCAATGGCAACGAGGATCCCGCGGGCGGCCGATCGGGCGATGCGCCACGATCACCCCTGGTTTCGATTTCCTGGGGCGAGCTCCTGGACAAGATCACGATCCTGGAGATCAAGCTGGCACATCTCACCTCTCCCGAGGCGCTGTCGAACGTCGGCAGGGAACATCGACTGCTCTCCGAGATCGCCAGCCGGGTCGGCGGGGACCGTGCCGCGGTCGACCGGCTCCAAGCGGCATTGAAAGAGGTCAACCAGAAGCTCTGGAAGATCGAGGACGAGATCCGAGACAAGGAAGCGCGGCAGGAGTTCGATTCCGCGTTCATCGAACTCGCGCGCGCCGTCTATCGGACCAACGACGAACGCGCCCGCATCAAGCGCGAAATCAATTTTCTCTCGAAGTCCGAACTGATCGAGGAGAAGCAATACGCTTCTTATTGATCGACGCCATCGCCTCCGGTGGCGTCGCCCCGAACGCGTTCGTTGGAGGGATCGTAGAACGCTTGGAACCGGGCCTCTGCCTCGAAACGTTCTGTCGCGATTTCGATTTCGAAGGGCGCCGAGGCCAGGTAGTCGCTGCCGACCCCATCCTCGCGATGGACATATCCCATACCGAGGGAGCGACCGACCCGATGACCGTAGGCGCCCGAGGTAATCGACCCGACGATCCGATCGCCGTGCCAGATCGGCTCCTCGTGATAGAGCAGCGGGGCGTCCGGGTCGGTCAGCGCGAACTGGACGAGTCGCTTAGCCGGCGAGCCAGCGTCTTTTTGGCGCAGCAACGCATCCCGGCCGATGAAGCCACCGGGCTTGTCGTAGGCCACCGCAAAGCCGAGCCCGGCTTCGATCGGCGTATCCTCGATGCCGATGTCATGGCCCCAATGACGGTAGCCTTTTTCCATCCGGAGCGAATTGATCGCGAAATAACCACCATGCGCCAATCCGTATTGTTGGCCGGCTTCGACGATCCGGTCGAAAACATGGGTCGCGAAATCGGCGGGAACGCAAATTTCCCAACCCAATTCCCCCACGAAGGTAAGCCGGCTCGCGCGCACGACCGCATAGCCGATTTCAATCTCACGGGAGGTCCCGAACGGAAACGCCTGGTTCGACAAATCCTCGTTGCTTAGGGCTTCGAGAAGCGCCCGAGAATTCGGCCCCATCAAAGCCAACATGGGAAGGCCAGCGCTGATATCGTGCACGAATACATGCGCTTCTTCCGGCAAGTGGCGCGTCAACCAAGCATGGTCTCGGCGCTGCGAGGTGCTGATGCTCACGACAAGGAAGGAGGTCTCGCTCAATCGCGTCACGGTGACGTCGGCTTCGATCCCACCTTTTTCATTGAGCCACTAGGTATAGACCAGCCGCCCGATATCGACGTCGATGTCGTTGGCGCAAATTCGGTTCAACGCGGCGCAGGCGTCACGACCATCCACCGAAAACTTCACGAAGCAACTGTAGTCGAACAGCGTTACGGCGTCGCGTGTGTTGAAACATTCACAAGCGCAGGCGTCGAACCAGTTCTGACGGCCATAGGAATAGTCGATGACAGGTTCCATGCCGTCTACCGCAAAGAAGCCTGGACGTTCAAAACCCGCCGCCTCGATCATGCAGGCGCCTGCCGAAACCAATCGGTCGTGAAAGGGACTCGTGCGAGCATCGCGCGCGGTCTCGAATTGTCTGTACGGCCAGTGCATATCAAGCAAGAGGCCAAGTGTTTCCTTGGTCCGATCGAAAAGATAAGTCCGGTTCGACTGGAACGACATCATGCGACGGACATCAACATCGGTGAGGTCCATCGGCGGTCGTTCGTCGCGGATCCACTCCGACAAGACCTTGCCGACACCACCCGAAGAGATGATACCCACCGAATTGAACCCGCAAGCCGCATACAACCCCTGTACTTCTGCCGTCTCGCCAAGCAGATACCGGTCGTCGGGCGTAAAGCTCTCCGGGCCGTTGAAGAACAGCTGAATGCCGGCCTCGGCGAGGGCTGGGACACGTCGTGTCGCTAGCTCGAGGATCGGCGCGAAATGATCGACGTCTTCCGGCAAGGTCCCGAACGCGAAGTCCTCCGGAACCCCATTCATGCCCCAGGGCTTGGCCTCCAGTTCAAAACCACCGACCAACAACTTGCCCACATCCTCTTTGTAGTAGGCTTGCTCGTCCGGCATGACCAAGACCGGCAGATCCGCCGGCAGCCCCGCCATCGGTTCGGTGACAATGTAGAAATGCTCGGCTGCGTGGAGCGGCAAGGACACCCCGATCTGTGCAGCAAAGTCGCGAGACCACAGGCCGCCGCAGATGACCACCTTGTCGGCCTTGATTTCGCCGTCCGCCGTGAGAACCCCTTTGACACGACCGCCTTCCACGAGAACCCGTAGGACGGGCGTATTTTCCAGCAACTTGAGGCCGGCTGCGCGCGCGCCCTTGGCCAAGGCCAACGTTACATCGACCGGGTTCACCTGGCCGTCCTTCGGCAGGAAAATACCTCCGGCCAATCCCTCCGTCTCGATCGGGCTCCAACGCTCCTTGATCTCCTCCGGACTCACGACTTCCACGACGAGGCCGAAGTTCCGACCCATGGATGCGCCCCGTTTCAGTTCCTCGAGGCGCGCTTCGGAATTCGCTATTCGGATCGCTCCATTCCGTTTGTATCCGGTCGCCTGCCCCGTCTCGCGCTCGAGGTCATGGAAGAGCTCGCCGGTGTATTTCGCCAGTTCCGTCATATTGCGGGTCGCGCGTAGCTGCGTCACCAGGCCGGCCGCGTGCCAGGTCGTCCCGCAGGTAAGCTGCTTGCGTTCACAGAGGACGACGTCGGTAATTCCGAGTTTGCCGAGGTGGTAGGCGATGGAGCATCCGGCAACTCCTCCTCCGACGATCACGACATCGGCTCGACTTGGTACAGACATGTTCATTTCCAAGAAATCCTCATTCCGACAAAGAGCAGGCCAATTTTCGCGGTCCGAAAGGCTCGCCTCCTCCCATGATGCCCGGTAGCGACTATACGACGCTCTCGTGCGGCCGCTATAGTCGTGCCGAAAAACCGAATGGATGAAAAATATGACTGATCCCGGTCCGCGCGTCGCTCTCATCACCGGCTGTGGCAAGGAGAACGGCATCGCCGCCGCGACCGCGCAGCGCTTGGCGAGGGACGGTTTCATTGTCGTCGTGTCCGACGTGGCGTCGGCCGGTGTCGATAACGACAACACCGTCGAGCGGGTCAACTCGGGCTGGCAGGGCCTGGACACGCTGGTCGCGCGGATCGAGGCGGCCGGCGGCGGGGCGCTCAGCCTGACCGGCGACGTCTCGACCGAGGACGGCGCCGCGCATCTGGTCGCCCGGACCATCGACGAGTACGGCCGCCTCGATGCGCTGGTGAACAATGCCGGCGCCCCGCATGGCCAGGATCGCGGCCAAATCGAGGACATACCGCTGGCCGCGTGGGAAGCCGTCATGGGCATCAATGTTCGCGGTGTCTTCCTGATGAGCCGGGCCGCGGTGCCGCACATGAAGGCGAGAGGCTATGGCCGGATCGTCTCGCTGTCGTCGGTGGCGGGGCTGGAGGCGCTGCCGGAA
>CAYTDF010000578.1:0-1049 GCA_964436365.1 uncultured bacterium
CATGCGATCTTTGAAAGTTTCCTCAACACTCTCCGTGTTTTTTTCCTTCTGGATTGTGTGCCACACGGCGCATGCGGGGGGAGCGGGCGAGAACCTAATCCTGCGTGGAAGTGCGGGGATTGAGGCGGTTTTCGAGGTAGATGACTCCGGGTGCAGGTGGATCGCCTATCGCGATACGGAAGCGGAGCGTGCTTGGGAGATTGAGGGTCCCTGCTTCAGTCTGCAAGCAACCGATGCCAAGCCCACAAGCCTGGGCGAGGCCGGATTCGCGAGATACACGAAGTACTCATCGCGGATTGTTCTCGAAACCGACCTCTCTTCGCCTCCCGTAACGGTGAGACAGACTTATTCCTTCTGCGACGATGGAAGAACCCTCCGCATCCAGACCTCTCTACAGTCCTCGGGCGACGCTACGCTCACGATCCAGAAGATCGGCTTGCTGGAGATTGCGATTCCGGGAGAAGAGCCAAGACGGGCGGGGCCCGAATACGTCTCTTGCCCGATCTTCGGCGAGAGGTTCTTCGCTGGAATCGAACATCCTTCGGCACAGTGCCAAGTGAAGGGTGACTCGCTCACTCTGTCGCAGTCTCCGTATACACGAATTGATAAGGAATGGGTGGACTTCCCCCCGGCGGTATTCGGGTCCGCTTCCGATGCAGACTTCGCCGTAGCGAGTGACGAAGCTCTTCGAAGCGCGTTCATCCGCTATCTCGATACGGTCCGTGTCAAGCCGGACGATATGCACGTTCACTACAATGACTGGTGGACAGCGCCCATACCTTCCAGTGGGGAGTTCGTCTTTGAAAATATCGCCACACTGAAGAAGGAACTCTACGACCGGACAGGTTTCTTTTTCGACTCCTACGCTCTGGACGCCGGGTGGTCCAATCGTCAGTCCGTCTGGGAGATCGATAGTGGAAACTTCCCCGACGGCTTTGACAGAATCCGTGACTTGCTTGTAGAAGTTGGAAGTCGCCCCGGGCTTTGGGTCTCTCCGAGCAGTCTTTACCCCTTCACCCTCGATAACCAATGGCTTGAATCGGAGGGCT
>CAYTDF010000578.1:1086-3904 GCA_964436365.1 uncultured bacterium
AGGTCGCGCCCCACCAGACGTTTGGCCTGAACGCCTGCCTTACCCGTGGAGGCAAATACCAGGCCGCCTTCAAGAAAGCCGTGCTGAAACACGCGCGCGAAGCGAACCTCGGCCACATCAAGTTCGATGGTTATATCCCTTCGTGCGATGTTGCCGGTCACGCTCATCCGACGGGTCCCGAGTCCTACTTGCCCATCGCGGAAGGTCTCATGGAAGTCTTCGACGCCGTCCGCGAAATCGATCCGAGTATCGCGCTGGAACCGACCTGTTTTGGATATTACCCGAGCCCGTGGTGGTTGATGCACACTCCCTTCATCATCGGTCCTTTCGGCGATGACAGTCCAAAAGGCCGTGGCCCCTGTCCGGAGTGGATCGAGGCCATGACCACGACGCGGGATATCAAGAACCTCGAAGGCCGGGACGCCTTCTTGATGCCCAGTTCGGCCCTTCAGTGTTTCGACATCATCGTTCAGTGTCCGGGCGCTTTTCAGAATCACGCTGTGATGGCCGTCGGCCGCGGTCGCTGGTTCGTATCCTGTTACATCAATCCCGAGTTCATGGACGCCGAAGAGTGGCGTTTCTTTGCCGAACTCATGACCTGGGCGCGGCACAACCGTAGCTCTCTTCAGGAGCCAACTCCGATTGGGGGCAATCCGGCCGAGCGTCAGGCTTACGGCTACGCTTTCCGGGATGGCGCGCGCCAGTTGTTCTGTTTGCGGAACCCCTGGATCGAAGAGACCTTCATTGCGCTTCCAGATTCGCCGATGAGCGTCTCGCCGCGCGAAGTCCGAACGCTCTATCCACGACGGCGGATCGTTGCCAGCCTCAATGAACGTGAGCCGCTCCCCAGTATTCACCTGGGCCCCTACGAGACAAAGTTTGTGGAAGTCGCCGCGCATGAAGACCGGCAGACGCGCGACGCTACGAATCTCGAATCCCAGTCGGCCGTGTCGGTCTCTTGGAACCCCAAACATGCCCCCACTGTCGAACACGTCCTTTTTGACGCTGAGCCGCTGCCGTTGGGGCGCTCCTGGACCGGCCTTGATGGTGAGACCGATGAGACCCTCGCGTTCAAACTCGATGGGGAACTTGAAGTGACAGGCACTCTCACGGCCGACCTGTATGTTCTGTGCGAAGGAGAATCGGTGGATGTTGCATTCCCTCGGTTTGCGCTCACCATCGATGGAGTTACGAGTCCGGTCGAGATCGTGACGTCCGTCGGTGGCTTCTCGGCCGGCGGGCACACAGACGAGGAATGGGTATGGTTCACGACGCCGTTCCCCGAAGGACGGCACAGCGTGGCTCTTGACATACAGGCTTCGACGAGTTCCGCCCGCTTCGGTGTTTTCCTACGAGGAACGATGAAAGCGCCTGAATGCACGCCTCCATTTGGACCGGGGCCGAATTTCCCATTGTTCCAACCGGACTCCGTGATCTGGTCTCATACGATTGTCTCTGTTGCAGGACGTGATACCGCATCGTCCCGGTCGAAGAGAATCACCCGTCCAATCGAACGCATTGACGGAGTCTATCTCGACGCCTTGGAATGGATCGAAGCCACAACCGGCTGGCGCGAGGTTCAACGCAATCGAAGCGTAAAGGGGCAGACCATGACCATGGGGGGCGGGGAATTCCATCGGGGAATCGGGACCCATGCGCCTTCCCGTATCGTCTATAGACTCCCGGAGGCTTACGAGACATTCGCCGCCACCATCGGCTGCGATCAGAAGGCTCTCGTTGGCTCGGTCGTCTTCGCTGTCGAGGGTGACGGAAAGGAACTGTTCAGGAGTCCCGTCCTCCGAGCCGACCGCGAACCGATGGATATCCGCGTACCAATCGGTAATGTCCGCGAACTTACGCTGGTCTTGGAGGACGGTGGCGACCGTATCAATGCCGATCACGGCAACTGGGCCTACGCCCGAGTACTTAAATAGAGTTCATCCGGGATTCCCGGGGAATGAAACGGGACAACCCTCCCCGTGTTCCCGAGTGAAATTGAACCGCAAGGTTCAATTTTGTATCGAGGGGCACGGGTGTCCCGACATACTCCTCGGCACAGGTTTCCCAGCCTTCGGAAAGCGCAAACCCCGGGTGGCACCGGTAGTTGCTTTCAAGAAGAGAACACAGCAGCCGGTGTAAAACACAGTCTTATTCCCTATGGCATGATTCCAGGGTGGAGGGTTATTACAAGCGTGGGTACCTAGCGTGTATTTCATTTTTCAGTGGCTGTTTGGCCATTGATCGCTTTTAAGAATAAGAGTAGTATGCTCAAATTCGGAATAGGACCTCCGATACAGGCGCGTTCTTCATCTCGCCGTTATCGGAGGTGAACATCTGCTCTGTCTGGAATGTCCAGACTGGTGGGAGAATCGGACTATGGAAGTTAATAGGATAACACTTAATTTTTTATTTGGACCCGACGTGCGATTGCTGGTTCCCCTGTTCCAGAGACTCTATGTCTGGAAGCAGAAGGAAAACTGGGAACCACTCTGGGATTCAATCACGACTGTTGCCGAACGTCGGCTGAAGGGCAACAGCATCCAGCCATACTTTCTGGGTGCAGTTGTCTTTCAGCAGATGAAGACCGAGACAGGCGAAGTAGATGAGCGACGGGTGATTGACGGTCAGCAGCGCCTGACAACCCTGTAACTCGCCATTGCGGCAATCCGCGATATTTGTAAGGACAAGAAATCGAGGCGGCATGACACATTCGAACGCCTGACCGTGAATTCGAATCAAAAAGAAGAGACCCAGGATAACATCTTCAAAGTCTGGCCGAGCAATGCCGATCAGAGACACTTTCGCCAGACAATGACTG
>CAYTDF010000579.1:0-3902 GCA_964436365.1 uncultured bacterium
TCCAACGGACCATCTCTTGAATACGGTTGAACATTGGGTTGGAACAAGCGAATTCGCCGCTCGATTCGACCGCTGTATTAAGCCGTAGCCCCTCGAGCGATTCGAGTGTGGGTTTTCCCGGGTAGCCCGTCACTTCGACATAGCGAAATCCATGGAAGGTGAATCGCGGCGTGTAGACCTCTTCCCCTTCACCTTTGAGTACGTATGTATCCTGCTGCCAGGCCGTCTCCGGAACCTCCGAGCCGGGCTCGGCAGGCTTGTTCTTGATTTGCCCGGCGCAAGCGGTTAACCCGTTGAGCGAGCCGTCATCATGGAGTAACTCACCGTAGCGCATGTGGACGGACGTGCCCGCCGGACCCAGCACCTTGAGCCGTGCCCAACCGGCGAAGTTTTGACCGAAATCGAAGATGTAATGGCCCGGTGCGGGTTCGGTTAGTTTCATCGGTTTGAGCGTTTTGGTCACCCGGATGGGCGGAAGCGGTTGGGCGCGAAGAATCCCCAAAGGTTCCTTGGCAATGGCGGGTCGAGTCCAACCGTCCCCTTGGAACCCAGCCCGGTCCCAGCCCGGACGCTCACAGCGCGCGTCGTAACGTTCCCCAAAATAGAGGCTGTTCTTGCGAATCGGCCCGTCGGCAACAGCCCAGTCGGTGTTGGTCGAGAGCGTTTGCCGTGTGTTATCTTCAAACTCGATATTCAACTGCAAGAGGATCCGGGGGCGGCCCATCGCCAGGTGTTCACGTAGATTTATTTTGCCCCACATCCGTAGCGGAAGCGGATTGTACCACCCATTGCCGAGCATGATCCCCACGATCATTGTCGAGAATACTCCTGCGAGTGGCCACGAGAATCCGGTAGGCCCGCTGCGCTTGACCGCGCTCGCCGGATTGCAGTTCCCAACTCAGACTGGGCCAGCGGGTATCGATGCCCAAAGGCTCTTCACGATACTCGCAACGTAGGCGCGTGGGATCTAGCTCACTCATGGCTGTCCCCGCAGTCAACAAAACCGTCATGGCAACATAGATCGATCGTTTCATTCTTCATCTCGCTCCCCGTTCACGGGACGTATTCACATCGATAGTTCGTGCACTCTAATCGCCTTGGCGGTGCTTTCCGAAATACTCTTGATAATGCTTGCCTCTCGCGCCCAAACGAACAATATCTCCCTGGCTGCGTAGGCCGTTGGAGGCATCATAGAAATAGGAAGCGTAGGTGTTCTTACCATCCGGCCCCCAACTGTTCATACGCCAGCGCGCGCCCCAGGTGTGGGGATGACTCCCCGCGCCGTTCTGCTGAAAATGCCAGGCTTCGTCCGCATATTCATACGCATCCCCCCATTGCCCCAAGTCACTGACGTTGACTGCAGTGTCCTGAACGAACGGGTCCAGAGGGATCGTACTCATGTAGGCAATCGGTGTCGTCAACGGAATATAACGTAGCCAACACGGGAAGAGTCCAGCCCAGGCGGGATAGGCGTTGGCATCCAGCTGATAGGCCTCGAGCGCCGTACTCATGTTACGCATGTCGGCCTCCGCGCGGCTGACCTTGGCGCGGACCTGAGCGTTGAGGAAGTTCGGGACCGCAACGGCCGCCAATATGCCAATGATGGCCACAACAATGAGCAGTTCGATCAACGTAAACCCCAGACGGGTGCTCCCGCAATAATTCATTCGACGCTCTCGCCTCCGATCAATGCCGTCGATTCGAATTCTCCGACGGCGACGACCCAATAGCGTAAAGATAGCCGTCCGCGCCGACACCGACAACTACCGGCACACCTTCCGGCAGATCAGTGCGGTACACACCGGCGAAACCGAATCGTTTCCGCAGAGACGCAGGTGAGGTCAGCAATCTGGTTGGGTAAAGAGGTTCGGTGGGCCAGAGCAAAGGGGATCGATATGGAGAAACTGAGTTCGATGCGGAATAAGTGTTTACTCACCGAGAATTTCACGCTCTCCTGTATGGACATAAGCGTTCACCTGTGATAGAATTTTATTGAGGTCGGGAAGAAATGGCGGTCCTCCCTTGGGCAGACCCTACGTAAAAGCGTTCACACTCATCGAACTCCTCATCGTCGTCGCTATTATCGGCATCCTGGCAGCGATTGCCGTGCCGAATTTCTTGAATGCGCGGATACGGGCGAAAGTGGGCCGCGCTCAGGCCGATCTCAAGGCCATCGACCTGGCGATCACGGTGTATAATCTGGATTACCCATCCAAATACCCTCGGCTTTATAGCTACCGCCCCGTTCATGACTGGGGGTACCTTACGAGTCCTGTCGGATATATCACTGCGTCAACTCTACAAGATCCATTTCCGTGGCGTGCAACCTATGTGGGAGACGATTTCCGCCGTACTCCCTATCATTACGGAAATATATGGCCCCAACAGCGGTGGTTGCACAACATCAGGCCCGGCGTGTTTGACTTCGCATCCTATGTTGGAGAGCAAGTATACCAATACGAGTATTGGATCAGTTCAAACGGCCCGGACCTCTGGATTTCTCTTGACCCCATGCTTATCTATGATGCGACAAATGGCCTGAGAAGTAGAGGAGACATCGTTCAACTGGGCGATTTTGCGCCGGGCGAGCTCCCGGAGTGGGACGGAAGGCACAGGCCTGATATGCATATACGGGAGCGGTCTAATGGCCGTATCACGCTTGAAAAGCCTCGGGGGGGATGACTCCCGTGTCTCTCGCTGTGTTCTTTTCTTGAAAGCGCCGTGTCTTCTTCTTAAAAGCAATTACCGGTGCCGCCCAGGTTCACTCCGTGCCCCTCGATACACCTTCCGCTCCGCTCCAGACACTCGGGAACACGGAGTTTGTAGGGTAGCCGACAGAAACTATTTAATTAATTGATTTGGATGCGGGAGTCGTGGCGGATGGTGACGGTCCGGATTATCCCGTCGGGGAGTTTGACCTTAATGCCGACTTCGTAACTCTTTTCGGTGACTTTGACGGTCGGCGGGCCCTCGAAACTCTCGTGGGTCACCTCCTGCAATCCGAGCGCCTCTAGAGTGGGGGCGAATGTCTTGTTCTCCTCCCGGTAGGCCTTTTGTTTGTGGTAGATGTCGACGAGGGCATCGCGAGCGGGAAGCGTGAGGTCGGGCCGGAACGTATCCTCTCCAACCTTCGCCGTGGAGAACTGCACATAGCCCCACCGCTCGGGAACGTGCTTATTCACCACCCCGTGCGGAGACCAGACCCACTTGTCTTCCGATACTCTCTCCGGATCGATCGCTCTGGGGATCTTGGCGTATTCACCGTTCTCGACCTTCGTGCACCACTCGACGCGGAAGAAATTGACGCGCCACCGGTCACCATGCCGGGGCGGGACGGGTGTGTTGGCAAACTCCGCGAGTTCATCCCAGGGGAGTGCGAATTCACAAGACCAACCTTTGTCGGTATCGGACGGATCGTTGAGCGTGCCGTCGACATACACACTGTGTTTCATACCAGGCATGTCCCATGAAGTGAGCGCGGGGCCCCCATCACGATAGGGCTTGACTAGACGCAGATCCCAGACGGTGTTTCCAGCGTTGAGTTCGAACTCATAGTACTGGTGGTTGTCATTATCGGGATCGATGAACACTTCAAAATCGTTGTCTTCAAGAATGACGGAATCGCGCTTGGTGAGTTTCGCCCAGACGTGGGGTTCATCGAGCCACGCCCCAACGTATAAATACTCATCATCCCAGAGCATCTTGGCGCGAGTCTTGTATGCCGGCTTTGGCCGTAGCTGTTGGCCCAGGTTTTCAATATCGTCGAACTCGCCGGTCCACGGCACATTGGCCCACGAGGCCTCATCGAGTTTGCCGTCAATCACGATCGGGCCCTCGGCCCGATGGCAGAGATAGTTTTTGGGAGGATGTACCGTCTCAACTTCTCCCGTCGCGATGGACGC
>CAYTDF010000580.1:0-3902 GCA_964436365.1 uncultured bacterium
ATGAGACCGTTGAAGATGTGGTTGTGGAAAGGTAGGAATAGATACCAGTACATCCGTCCCCAAAAGCCGTCGGCGGCAAAATAGGCTGTGATGGAAAGCAGCCGTTGCCCGGCGTGATCGCCGATTGAGAACTCCAGCCACGCCTTTCCAGGGAGTTTCATCTCCGCCCGGAGCAAAAGTCGACGACTGGCTTGGACGTCCTCCACTCTCCAAAAGTCAACAACGTCGTTCACCCGCAGGCCAACCCGCCTCTTTCGTCCTCGAGCCGAACCGACACCGAACAGGACCCGATCGACCGCGCCGCGGATCCGCCACATCCAGTTGTTGTGGAACCAGCCGGTCTCGCCTCCGATCGTACAGGTGGAGCGAAATAAAGACTTACCATCCTTCTCGGAAGGGATTGAATAGGACGCGGTGTACGCGGGTTTATCTTGCAGTTCGTGCAGTTTGATGGCCAGCTCATGCGCCGGGGGATACGCGTCCGACCAACGGGTATGGACCCTGTCCTGTTCCTCTCGAGTCAGTGCACGCACGACCGACTCCCTGTAGATCAACGGTTCGAAAGGGACGAGCTGCCGAATGTCGTCGTTCCGGCAGATGGCTTCGTCCCTCACCCCCTCCATGAGGCAACTGACGATCTGCGGCGGAACCGGAGTCAGCTGGCTGGCCAAGAAAGAGAGTAACCGGATACTCGAGATCGGCGAAGTGACAAACAAGATTTTCAGATTCACTACATCGGCAAAGATCTTCAGCATAAGTTTGTAGGTTAGAACGTCTTTGCCGCCGATGTCATACGATGTCCCGCTGGTTTCGGGAGTTTCGAGCACGCCGACCAGATACTTGATCACATCCCGAACCGCAATCGGCTGGCAGCGATTTTCAGCCCAGCGAGGAATAGGAATGAGAGGCAATCGGTCGACCAGGTGATGAATAATCTCGTACGAGGCGCTGCCGGATCCGATGATGACCGCCGCACGTAGGGTCGTTACCGGAATCGCCCCATCGACGAGTTCCTGTGCAACATCGAGTCGACTCTGCAGGTGCGCGGAATACGTCGTCGGGCAGTCCATCCCGCCGAGATGAATGATCCGCTTCACGCCCGCCTCGTGAGACGCTCTCTTGAAATTGAATGCGGCATAAACATCCGCCTTGTGGAAATCCTTTGGTCCCAAGAGCAGTGAATGAATGAGGTAGTAAGCGGTGTGTATACCTTCGAAGGCGGGCGTCAGGTTTTCCTCGTCAAGCGCGTTCGCTTGCACCGCTTCGACTCCGGGCCAGCGCGCTTCATAGAGGCTTGGATTGCCCCGCACCATCACTCGGACCGCGTATCCCCGGGCCAGAAGTTCGGGAACCAAGCGCCCCCCGATATACCCCGACGCACCGGTCACCAAGACCTTGCCCATCTCGGGCTTGGGGTGAGTGGGCAAGTCGTGACAAAAGGCAGCGTCCAAATCCTTTGCCAGTTCGGGAAGATCGTTCATGGTACGACAAGTGTCCGCAACGATACGCGATTTTGAAGAATGCTACTCTTGTCCCGGCGACAACGTCAAGCGATCCCAGGCCATACCAACCGGAATGTGAGGTCGTAGCACTCTCATTGATTGGGTCTGTTCGAAGTGTACGCAAATATACGTGTGTACTGTTTCTCGATCTCCACCCGTTCTTCTTCGTCGTCCTCGACATTCTTGATGTGCAAGACAATGGGAACGGGCGTCTCCATCCGTCTGTTTCGCCCAGCGGATACTGACGACACCGCCCTCTCCCGGTAAGGGAAGAGCGCCTTCCGCGTCGCGGAGCGAGCCGGTTTGGAGAGACAAGACAAAGTTCCGTTTCCCCAGATCGTAACGGGGATGCAAACCCAACACGTAACGGCTCAGCTGCCACGTGGGGCATCCCGCCCATTGATGGCAATGCGTCCAACGTGTGTCAAAAACCTCGATCCAAGTCGTTCGGCCATCTCCCAACGCCCAGCCCCAACACTTCCGGTACTGTTCCAACACAAAATCCATCTCGCCGCGTTCGATGAGCAGAGGAAGCGAGTACTGAGCGAAATAGGGTGTAATCAATCTGGACTCACGCAAGCTCGGGTCGCTGTTGCGTGGCGCATCCGGATCGTTTGGAAAACACCGAAGCATGTGCTCCTGAA
The DNA here is from genome assembly GCA_964436365.1 of uncultured bacterium. Classification (GTDB taxonomy): domain Bacteria; phylum Hinthialibacterota; class Hinthialibacteria; order Hinthialibacterales; genus CAYTDF01. The sequence continues at coordinate 2,147 of CAYTDF010000580.1, forward strand.
TGAAGGCGACACTGTCTCGCTCGACTTCGCCCTCGAAGAACCCCAACGCGCACCCGAGCACGGCGCAGTGATAGCCGATCTCGCGCCATCCAGGTCCGCCTTTGGCGGTCAACGCTGCGAACCATTGGGATACCACATTCTCGATTGTTTGCTCCAACATCCGATAGTGTTGCATCCGATCGTTTCGTTCGAGTTCCACACACCAGCGTTGCATGGCGCGCAGAGCCGCCAGGTAATGGAGATTGTACGCCATGTCGGCAGGACCGGCGTTGCGAACGTATCCCCAGTCGATGAAGATCCACCCCAGTCCGTCGTGCAAACCTTCTTTGTCCACGAAACGCTCGAACGCCAAGAGGTTACGTTCGGCGTACGGAAACAGTTCTTCGAGTAGGCTCCGATCACCGGTCAGTTCCCAATAGTGTACGCAGCCCAAAACCCACTGCGCGGAGTAACTCGGTAAGTAAGATTCGCCTCCCGGACACAACCCGGCCACAAGACCGTCCTCGCGAGCACAAAGAGCACTCTGCACTAACCCCCGACGGCACAATCGCAAATCAGAATATCCGGCGGAGGCTATGTCCATGCCCACGCTGACGACATCGCCCGTCCATTGCCCACGCTCACGCGTGGGATTGTCAATCAAGGCGTCTTCCGCACAGCCTCTGTAGGTTTCGATTCCCGTCATCCAGATTCCATCCAGAAGTTCGTCACTGCAATGGAACGATCCATCCGGAGCGTCGTGATAACAGCGTTCGACGAATTCTTCCCGAGTGAAACGAACGCATTCGGGATCGGCGAGGATATGAATCTCAACAAAACGCCCTCCTCGGGGTGTCAATGGGAAGAACTCTTGTGGGCCACCCCGAGCGACATACCGATCGAGATTGCACGAGGGACCGGCGGAGAGTGTGATATAAGGAGTGACACGTCCTTCCGTGAGCGCTTCGCTATAAGCGAACTCAATCACTGTGCCCGGGGGAAGGTCCAGTTTGAAACGCGGGCGCGCCAGCCGCACACGCCCGAGATTGTATCGCCGCCAGAAACCCTGCGGCGACAGGTCATTACAGACACGGTCACGCAGAAAGAACCGGGCCGGGATATCGTCGCGCTCATAGCCGAACGTTTCCGACAGTGGACCCTCGGCCACAAGCCGAGCGGCGTGCAAGAAACTACGTACCGGAGCGATGCGTATCGGCCGGGGCACGCCGATTTTGGTGTCCCGGAGCACCGCTTCCGGCCACGTGGAATCGTCGAAATCGAGGGTACGCCAACCCTCTGGCAGCTGCCGAGTGTCACACCACTCGATCCACCCTAACTGGGGGTTGATTCGACGTACTTCCGGTGTATAACCCTTCAAGCGAGAGGCGCGCCAAATAATCGGTAGCGGTCGCTCGCTCTTCAAGATCTGGCAGGCAAAGAATGGGGGCATCTCCTTCAAGATGCGTGTGGAGATACCGATGTGGTGAACCTGTGCGGCGAGAATATGTCTTCCGACCGGGAGTTCGAGACGGAACGTATCGTATTCGGGCCGCTCGCGGTGGAAACGGGCAGGCCCCTCTGCGAAGAAGGTTCCGTCCAGCCACACATTGAACCAGCTCGCGCCCAGAAAACGGATATCGATTTCCGTGGCTTCACCGAGTTCGAACTGTCCACGGAAAGCGGCGTATGTATCGGGCTTGTCGGTTTCTGGGCCGTCACCAACCCACATCAGGGGCAAATCGCTCACCGGTGTGGAAGTGGATACCCCTACGGCTCC
>CAYTDF010000581.1:0-3897 GCA_964436365.1 uncultured bacterium
TCCCACGGAGGTGAGTCGCCGGCGGAACGTCCGAGACCGCACCAGTTCACCGGCATGCCGATCCAGGAGTGTGTGAAGAAGGTCGCACCGAAGATTGGTGTTGTTGCGTGATGCATGGCCGGTACTGAGTCAACGCTCCAGTCGTAGGTGAAGACGAGTCCACCCCACGCCCAGTAACGGGCGCGGTCCAAGTATTCGGCCTCACCCGTGCAACGGTAGGCCTCCACATTGGCTCGAACCGCGTAGGCGGCGGCCAGGATGTCTGGGGCGTTCAGCGGACATTCCCACCCCTGCGCGCCGCGTGGCACGCGGTCGTGCTCCATCGTTCGCAGACCTGCGAGCCCCGCACGCAAGAATCGCTCATCACCCGTGACCCGGGTGTACCGGAGAATCTGCCACACGTTGCGGCCCGACGTCCCAGAGGTCTGCTCCCCCGGGACTCCAAGGCTCCGATGCCGCTCGGATGACGGCCACCAGCCCCAACCTCCGCCCGCTTCCTGTTGGCGCACCGTCTCTGCGACCCCACCGCGCCAGCCGTGCATAGCCTCGAGGGTGTAGCCCCCATAAAATGGGTACTCCGCTTCCATGGTGTGGCAGTGCAGAGGCATCCACAGATAGCCGGGGCTCACCTGTTTGATTCCGTTCTGGATGACGACGTCGACCAGTTCGGTTAGATCGCGGTTCAGTTCCGGATCGTCCGTCGTGTACGCATCGAACAGCAACAGAGCCGCTATTCCGGGAGAGGGCGCGGGGGGCCATCCCAATCCAACGCAGTGTCGCCACCCCAATGTGGCGTCGTCCCAGATGGTGCGGTCCCAGGCCATACGTGTCAGTGCTTTCTGGGCTTCCCAGTCTCGGGGAGGCTTGGGCTGTGGCGGCCGCTCGGCGACCTTTCGATACTGCGCGAGCGCGGCCAAAACCGTTTCGCCGCCACGTTGGCTTTCGACAACCTGCGGAAATCCGGGGGCGGACATCTGATCGATGTAGAGCGTCTGCCTGAGTGTCACGGCCTTGCCCGTACTCAGCGCATAGGGGCGGTGGGCAAGAGCGGTGTGCTCCGCACGCCATTCGGGAAGCGTGGAAGGAACGGAAAGCTGCATCAGGCCGTAATCTCGCAACGAATCCGGTGCGCCGAGATCGAATGTGGCTGCGGGCTGGTCGTTACCGTCCTCATCCCAGGGTGCCAATGGCGACCAAAAGGTCGACAGCAATGAACCACCACGGCTTATCGCCATGAGCGGAACAGTGATCTTCCGAGGGTGTGGCGTGCTCCTGCGATTGACGGGCTCGGCCGCATCCAAGCGGCTCGAAGAGAAGTCGTGACGCCCCAGGTACTCCAACCCACCGAAGATGGCTGCGTCGTGTTCCAGCCCGAACGTGCCGTCTCCCACGGCCAATCGCGGCCCCGCGAAACGAAGAAGTCGGATGTCTGAACGAGACTGAAGGCGACTCTCGACATCCAAGACGCGTTCGCTCTCACGCCAAATGAGGCGAACCGATACATCCACGTACGGTCTGCTGAGAGAAGCGCGCAGATGAATCACGTTTTCCGCTTCTCGCTCGGCCTCGAAAATCAAAGGATGAGACTCAGGCGTCCAGCTCGCATCGCAGGTGACCAGCTCGGCCAAGGGGTAGATTGTGGCCACTCGCTCCCAGGGAGCCGCCTCATCCGTACGAGTCCAGATACGGCCGTAATCGAGCCGAGTGGGCGAGCCGGGTAAATCCACACGGATGTGCCCGGTCGAGAGGACATTCATTGCGCACTGGACGTCAAGCGCCTTCGGCTCCAATCGGATGGCTCGCTCATCGTCGCCTGCGGGCAGAACTGTAAACTCAGCGGCCTGCCAGCGCTGTCTATTTCCTGGAAGTTCCGCCACCAACCGATAACGTCCGGTCTCTTCGAGACAGATGCCGTTCCACTCCAGCACGGTCTCCTCGCCAGGCTTTAACTTCGGGAGAGGCTTCGGCAACGGTCCGAGAACGGGGCTTCTCCGATTGTCTACGACCCACAATCTCACGCCGGCTTCCTCGTTAGCCTGTGACGTACGTCTTCCGTGATTGACGATGCGGATACGGGCATCCAAAGGCTGCTCTTGTAGCAACAGGTTTTGCGCCATCCCTCCCGATTCGACACGCAGGTCAGGCTGATAACGGTAGAAACCGAGACGCTCGATCTCGCCGGGAAGTTCACCGAAGATATCCGGTCTCTCTTGCGTACCTGTGCGGTGCGGCTCGATCAGCCGACTGATCCCCGGAGGAAAGTCGTCACTGTCACCCGATTCTATCCGTACCCGAAGGCCTTCTTGCGTGGCTTCCGTCTCGGTCTTGATCGGTGGTGGGGGCTTGGCTTGGAGTAGCACCAAACCTTCCCGCATGGATTCCCACTCGACCGGGATCGTGGCCTGCTCATCGATCATCGACACGGCTTCTGAATTCTCTGTATCGAGCCGAACAAGCACGGGGTCGCCGAAGACCGCACCGTCGTAGTCGGTCCCGCCGACCGGATGCGTACGCAGGGAGATTTCGACCGTCTTACCCGCAAAACTTGTGAGGTCGATCGCTGCGTCCCGCCAATCCGGTCCAATCACAAACCGCTCGTCCTCATATTCGCCGAGCCGTTCCACACCGTTGACCAAGACGCTGAACTGAACTCCATCGCATCGGGGCGAGGCATCCTCATCGAAAACGGCTCCTTCTCGCAGACCGTAAGAGAACCGGAGATAGAGACTGCTTCTTTCACCGCTCTGCCGGTTGAGGGGTGCGGGCGAGGGAGGCAGTTGGAGTCCTGGGTACGTTACCGAGACCCAGCCCTCCGGTGCGGTGTGGAGGAAAATCCCTGGCCCCGTACGCGAGCCAAGAGTCTCCCGCATGGAAGCACTGGGCGGTATCTCTGAATTCTCAATGAGCGCGCGACCGAAATTAGCCGTGAAATCGTACAGCACCTGAGCGCGACCGCGCTCGACGATGACCCTGTTTTCGCTTTCGGCCTGCGATGATGGCTTCTCCATCGATACGGCCCCCGAGCAAAAGGCCAGAGGGGTTAGAAGGAACAGCCATGCGGCGCAAATATGGCGAACGGGTTCTCTCATTAGCATCGCTGGGTGGCCGGGCTTATCCAATACGGCCACGCGGTACTCTCTGCGAACGTACGGTAAAGAAATCTTGCCACTCGTTCCGGGTGAAGATGCGGCGGAGTGGGGCGGGGCGGGGCATCAGACCGTGAATCCACATTCTCCCCATCGGCATCGGACCTGACTCAATGTGATGGTATCATAGTCTCTACCATGATCAGTCGCAAACGATTCCCTAATACAGTGATCTCTCCTCCAAGCCGCATGGCCTTCGTCTTCTTGGTGGTGGTTGGTGGCAGCTGCCTGACTGGGCAAGCACAAGAAAGCATGTCCGCGACTGCGGCCATCGATAACGCGACTGCGGGGCCACCTCGTCTTGGGGAACTCACTGACCGCGAAGTGGGCGCGTTTATTCTGGAGATGAACGGGAATGAATTCACACTCCGCCAGAAACTTCACCTTGTAACCCGGCGTTTGTTGGGCACGGAATACGTTCTGGGACCGCTCGGAGAGGGTGCCGAAGGGATCGTCGACAAGGATCCGCTATGGGATTTGAAGCACGTGGACTGCGTCACTTTTGTGGAGCAGGTGTATGCCCTTTGCCTGGCCCGGGATTGGGATGGCTTCACCAAGATGCTGCAGCGCGTTCGCTACCGTGGCGGCCAGGTGGGCTTCGGTACACGAAATCACTATACGGTCGTGGACTGGCTCCCGGCCAACAAGTGGTTATTGAGAGAGGTCACAGACGCTCTCGTCGGTGAGAAGGCGGGCAAGAGCGTGAAGTGCATCAGCAAGAAGACCTTTTTTGCCAACAATGGTGCACCTG
>CAYTDF010000582.1:0-3895 GCA_964436365.1 uncultured bacterium
GTAGGCCTTCTTGTAGACGAGATTGTCGAACATATTCCGGGATATCTCCTCAGTCTTGTTGCCACGTTTATCGTAGGTGAAGAGCGTCTTATCCGCGAGTACGCCTTCCACCTTGAAGGACGATTGTTCGGTGATTCTCCGGTTGGAGTCGTATCGGTAGCGCGTCTTGAGCTGCAGCGTACCGTCGGCATCGTACGTGGCTTTCTCATTCACGTTTCGGCGTTTGTCGTAGGTGTAGCGTGTTTCTTGCAGGAGGCTTCCGCTGTCGTTGAGGGTCTTGCCACGGATCAAGTTGCCGTGCTTGTCGTAGGCGAGGTCTGTGGTCCGATACGGTTTACCGGCGGTGTCGAATGTCCTGACGCGCTTTACTCGGCCCCTCTTGCCGTAGGTGTAGTTGGTCCGGTGGGAGAGAGACTCGTCCGCGTTCAGCGTGACTTCCTCGATAATCTTTCTCTGTCCGTCGAGTTTGTACCGTTTCTTCCCGACGAGGCTCCCATCAGGCTTGAAGAGCTTCGCACCTGTTCGGTTTCTATTCGGATCGTAGGTGTATTCGGTCAGGTTCTCTTCATCTTCTTGCAGCACGAGCCGTGGGGGTCCGCCGGTGCCCTTGGTTTCTGTCGCTGTCGAGGCGTTGGTTTGCGTCCGGCCCGCCTGGCTGACAGTTCCTTTCGCGTCGGCCGGGTCGGTCTTGGTTGGGGGCGGTGGGGAGAGATCGTGGAGTTGCCGGACTCTCTCCCGGTATTGCTGCGTCTCCCGGATTCTCTCCGGCTCCGCCAGACAGAGTTGGGCGAGGAGGATGAGAGCGAGCGGGGCAAAGTGTTTCAGTTTCATGGTGCGGCTCGATGAACGGGTTCGTGGAATGATCTTTTGCGTTCATTCTCTATTATATCTCCGCGAGGGTGGATTCGTCTTTGGCTCACAAGTCTGGGTTATTTTCGATCCACTCCATCGTCAGGGGGTATAACCTCACTTTGCCGACCTTGAGCGGCTCCGCACGCCCCTCCAGTTTTACGTAGATTTCACTCGGCATTCCCTCTGACCGATCCGAACCTAGCAGATAAGCGAAATGTTTGCCCGAAGGTGAGACACGCCGTCTAGAGCACGACCTTTCGCCTTGATACAGAATCGTATCTCCGTCCAGGACCGTGAGCGTTCTCGCTCCGCGTTTTTGTTCGACGCGGTAGCGCGGAACGGTTGAGGGGACGATCTCACTCTTTGCATTCACTATTCTCTGAGGTTTGAAAACGAGCCGATTGTAGTCAATGCTGTGGGCAAATTGTCCTCCGCTCACTGTGAGTCGGCCCTTTTGAACGTCACGGGTCACAATCGTTCCGGTCTGAATGTCGACGGTCTTGAGTGCGAAGTCGCTGTCAGATGCCAGTGAGTCGAATCTCGTGGGATTCACCGGCATATCTTGGTAGAGAATCTCGCGGTTGTCGATCCATATAAAGGCCGGATATCCATACGGAGCCGATGACAGCGGGGACAGTGTCGCATGCACGCTGGGATCTAGCTCGCGAATCTTCTTCGTCTCCAGATTCAATATCTTGAGTGTGTACGTACTGGGACCCATCGCGTCGGCCGGTTCGTGGCGGGTTGCATACGCAAGGTGCGTGAAATCAGGTGAAAGACTCAGGGGGCCGCGAATTCTGTCGTACTCGTCTCCTAGAGAGTCTCGATCGATTCTGTACACGGTCTTGGTTTCGTACGTGGTTAGGTTCAATTCGATGAAAATAAGTTCTGGGACGTTTCTGACCCCATGAAGCAGTACGGCTTTGTTTCGCTCGGGTGAGATGCGAAGAATACGATTGTGACTTTGTTTGCCGCCTTCAGTTAGCGGCTTCACGATACCCGCATGCAAGTCAACGATGTGAACCGATGTGGCGTGTCGATCGTTCTGTTCGCGAGCCAAGAAGACGCCGTCCCTCAGCGTATCGAGATAAACATCACTCGGGAAAACAACCTCGTCTTGATGGACGCGCCCGCCCCCGAAGTGTGCGACGTGCAGTGTGTGGCCATCGGTGTAGATCAGTGCCGGGAACCGGTTCTTGTCGAGTTTCGGACAGGTGAGTGCTTCGCCCGCCGAGGCCATGGCGGCGCTGCACGTGAGTATCAGCAATGTGTATGGGACCGTGCTCCTCATCTCGATAACCCCTTCTCATACCAGTCGTGCGTTTGCGGAACTCGCTCGTTATGAAACGTCTTTGCGGGAAGGATGGTCACGGCTGCTTGACCCCGGAGGCGATTGCTCCCTTGGGAAAGGCTTTGTACAATGCCGATTGAGGAACAATCCGATGAAGAATAGCCGATTTTCGATCCCCCTCGTTCTAGCCGTTTCCATATTATGGTTCGCCCGTGTTTCACCTGGCGCAAGCACCCAGGCCGCTCACACCGGATTGGCTGGGCAGACGCTCTACTGCGAACTCGCGGTTGTGGGCGGGGGTAGCGGTGGATTCGCGGCGGCGCTGGAAGCCTCGAGAAGCGGTGTCGATACGATTCTGATCGAGAAGGCGGATTGCTTGGGGGGGACTTCTGTTCGCTCGGGAGTGAATAACTGGGAAATGGGCGCTGGGGGTACGGGCATTCCATTCGAGGTTTATAAACAGCTCAAGAAGATCCAGGGCGCGGTGGGTGTCTCTTCGTTCGGACGGCACATCTCCTGGTTTGACCCCACGAAGGAAGCGTATCGTTTCCCCGGTGGCGAAAGAGTTATCGATCCCAGCCTTCGTTATCTCGATACGCTGCAACGATACGGTTCGCAGGGGATGGGGCGTGACGAGGCCTTCTGCCGCGAACATTGGCACGGAGTCCCATTCGAGCCGGAGGCCATGGCTCAAACCATGCTGGAGATGTTGCTGGAGACGAAGAACTGCCGTGTATTTCTCAATACTGCCTATGTCTTCGCAAAGACGGATGGAAACAGGATTCTCTCCGCCACTCTTTCGGACGGACGAATCGTGGAGGCGGACTATTGGGTCGATGCGACCGGCGGTGGCTTTGTCTGTTCGAGCATCGGCTGCGAAACGATGTTCGGACAAGAGCCGCAAGAGACCTTTGGGGAACCCGGCGCTCCGCCCGAGGCCTCCGAGAAGATCAACGGTGTCAGTCTGATCTACCGCACTACCCCGGTGGACGAAGCCCGGATCGAACCGACGCCTGGAAACGTTCCCGCGACCTGCTGGTGGAGAAAGAGGTTCCCCGTGGCGTCCATCAATCATTATCCCAACGGCGACCTCAACGTGAATATGCTCCCCACCATGGATGGCGCGGAACTTATCCGGCGAGGCTATCAAACCAGTTACGACGAATGCCGCCGCCGGGTGTACGCGCATTGGCGGTATCTGCAGACAGAGTTCGAAGAGTTCCGGGAGTACCGGTTGATTTGGATGGCTCCCGCCTTGGGAATTCGCGAATCCAAGCGCGTCGTCTGCGAGACCATTCTGACGCAGCACGATCTGCTCCAAGGAATCGATGCACAGACGCATCCCGATATCGTCTGTCTCGCCGATCATTCGATGGACACGCATGGTGGCCATTCGCACGCAAACGGTGAGTTGAAACAGCCGTACGGCATCCCCTACCGTTGCTTGATCCCGAAAGGCAAACGCAACCTGCTGATCGCATGCCGTGGCGCCGGTTTCAGCTCCATCGCCGCTTCCAGCTGCCGCCTCTCACGAACCATGATGCAGTTGGGACAGGCCGCAGGGGCCGCCGCTTCGATTGCCATCGAACTGAATGTCGATTTTCCCGACGTTCCCTACGAACGATTGCGGGGATTTCTACGGCAACGTCACGTTCAGCTCGAACACCCTTTGTCTGACGAACTGCGGTTGTATTTGGGGAATGAGGATTAGATTCGCGTGTCGCTTTATTGGCGTTCGGGGAGTCCGTGCCC
>CAYTDF010000583.1:0-3894 GCA_964436365.1 uncultured bacterium
GAGGCGTTCAAACAGGCGCGATACCTATTCCTGGGGAATATCCACCCCCAACTGCAACTCGATGTCCTGGATACGTTGGACGCAGCCCCCGCCCGAGAAGGAAGACTGATCGTCGCGGCCGACTCGATGAACCTCTGGATTGACATCACCCGGGATCTGCTGGAAGAAGTGGTCAGCCGAGTCTCGATCATGCTGATGAACGACGGCGAAGCGCGGATGTTCACAGGGAAAACCCAACTGCTGGACGCGGCGCGCGCGATTCAAGCCAAAGGGCCGGAAACGGTGATCGTGAAGAAAGGCGAACACGGAGCGATGATTCTGTGCGGAGACGACCTGATTTCGGTCCCCGCAATCCCGCTGACAACCGCCAAAGATACGACGGGCGCGGGTGACACTTTTGCCGGTGGACTCATGAGTTATGTGGTGCGAAGCGATAAGGTAAATCGCGATACGCTGTGCGGAGGAGCGGTTCTGGGTACGGTTCTAGCTTCCTATGTGGTCGAGGATTTCAGCATGCGCGCCACACAAGATCTGAGCCAGGCATCCATCCTAAAGCGTGTCAAACAACTGCACGACATGAGTACGTTCGATCTCCAGTCTTTTGAGTTTTTATCATGAGTCCATCACCTTATCGTTTCGGCATCATCGGCTTCGGCAACATCGGCGCAGGGACGGTCAAGACCCTGTGCGATAACCGTGAACAGATCCAGCGGATGGCGGGGCGCGAGATCGAACTCACCGCCGTCGCGGATATCGATTGGTCGCGAGACCGTGGCGTGGACCTCGGCGAGGCGCGGAAAGAGATCGACGCCCAAGCCGTGGTGCAAGCGGAAGATATCGACGCGGTGGTCGAACTGGTCGGCGGCACGGGTGTGGCCTACGAGATCGTGATGTCCGCCCTGGAAGCGGGGAAGGACGTGGTGACGGCCAACAAGGCGCTGTTGGCGGTTCATGGGAAAGATATTTTTCGTCTGGCCACGAAAAAAGGACGTAGCGTCATGTATGAGGCGAGTGTCGGCGGCGGGATCCCGTTGATCCAATCGTACGACGGAGGGATGTCGGCGGCGCGCGTAACGGAGTTTTACGGGATTCTGAACGGCACGTGCAACTATATCCTGTCCGCCATGGCGAAAGACGGGCGCGAATACCAATCCGTTCTGCAAGAGGCAATCGACCTGGGCTACGCGGAACCCGACCCCACATTCGATGTGGAAGGCACGGACGCAGGCCATAAAGTCTGTATCTTGGCCTCGAAACTGTTCAACACGGCCATCAATTTCGACGCGATCCAGATCGAAGGGATCAGCGACGTGACGCTGGATGACATCCAGTTTGGCGAGCGTCTGGGCTATACGCTCAAACTTCTGGCAATCGGGAAAGACCACGGGGATTGTATCGAAACCAGGGTTCACCCCACATTCGTTTCGAGCGACCGGGTTCTGGCATCGGTTTCGGGCTCGTACAACGCGGTCTACACCTACGCGCCGGGCCTGGAAGGCACACTTCTGTACGGGCGAGGAGCGGGTCCGCAGCCGACAGGGAACGCCGTGCTTTCAGACCTGATCCAACTGGCGCGCCAGATGAACGGCCGATCTCCGGTTCCGTATACGAACTTCTTCTCGAACGGAAAAGAACTGCTACCGCTACGAGAAGCGAAGTGCAGCTACTACATGAAATTCATGGTGGACGACCGTCCGGGAGTCCTGGCCCAGCTGTCGGGTTTGCTGGGTGAGCGAAATATCTCGGTCCAGAGCGTGATTCAACTGGAAGGTGAAGGAGACGGGATTGTTCCGCTGGTGCTGATGACCCATACGGCCCGGGAAGGCGATGTGCGCATCGCTCTGGACCGTATCAACGCACTGAGTATCACGCGCGCGGTCCCACGCATCATCCGAGTTGAGAACATACCGGTCTAGACAGGTCCCTGTGGAATCTCGCCTGGCGGCGGGACTGACACGTAACCTGGCTAGATTGTTGTCCTTTAGCGCAGTCGAGTTACACTAGAGAGTGAAGGTCGACGAGTTTTCAAAAGATCATACCCGGTTGGAAAAGACTGAACGCCCGGCCATCGGGGGCAGTTTGCCGCAAGCGGCATTTGGTTTGTGCGCCCTCTAGGCTCCTCCGGAGGTCACGACTTTCGAGAGACGTTCCAGTAGACAAACATTGTCATGAGGTCGGGGTAAACGATATGCAGCGAGGCAGCCGGTGAGCAAACAGAAGAACGCACGGCTTTCGACGACGATCAACGACGCCGTCCACAAACAAGACCTCGCTTCTTTCCGCGAGGTTGTCTCGCACAGCGATCACCAAGTGAAACGTTGGAAGGCACTCTTGGATCAAGCCGGAGACGCCATCCTGACCATCGAACCGGAAACGGGCCTATTCCTGGACTATAGCCGCAGGGCGCTGGAGATGTTCGGGGTCGACGAAAGCCGCTTTGGCTCGTTGGCCATCGACGATTTGGTGCCGGCGACCGACCACCCGTGGGTCTGGCGAGCCCTGCGTAGCGCCATGATGACGGACCAAAATGTGACCATCGAGGAAGTCCCCGTCAGGACCCAGGACGGCCGACCGCTGTATTGCGATGTGACCACCACCACAATCCAACTCGACGATTCGGTTGTGATTCAAGGGATATTCCGCGACGTAACAGAACGAGTGAAGATGCTGCACGCTTCGCGCCGCCACCAAGAAGAGCTGGAAGCGAAGAACATCGCACTTGAAGACGCACAATCGATTACCGCCGATTTTCTGGCGACGATCTCACACGAACTCAAGACTCCACTGCACACAATCATCGGCTTCAACTCATTGATGGAAGATGAGATGTACGGGCCGATCAACGACCGTCAACGAAGAGTCATCCGTAAAGTCGACGCGAACGCTTCGCATCTCCAGAACCTGCTCGAACGACTGCTGCAGGCTTCACGTCTGGAGGCGGGCGTCGTGGGCGTGGTGAAAGAAGATTTTGACGCGGTTCGCGGTGTGACAAGGATTCTCGAGCCCTATCGGAGCACGTTCGAGGAGAAAGGGCTGACACTCACCTTCGATTCGGACCACAGCGAACTGTGGGTGCGTTCGGACGAAAGCATGTTCCGCGAAATTGTGCGGCAACTGGTGTCGAACGCTCTGGAGTTTACGGAAACAGGTTCGGTGACGGTGGGACTTCGCAGTGAAGGCGCGAACGCCGTGTTGCGCGTCGCCGACACAGGCCCGGGTATCCCCGAGAAGGATCGCCGAACAATCTTCGAACTCTTCCGCCGGAGTTCATCCTCCCCCGCCGAGCGCCACCCCGGAGCCGGTCTGGGCCTATCGCTGGTGAGCCGTTTGTGCGATCTGCTGGGTGAGGAAGTGACGGTGGCCAGCACCGTCGGTAAAGGAACGGAGTTCACCATCGTCTCTCCGCGCGTCGTCCTGCGGGCTGTGGGGAAAGAGGAGGCGGATGCCTCGGAAGCCGTCGCTCCAATAGAAGCATCCGCCGAACTTCCGGAACAAGCCAAAGGGCCGTTGGACGTGCTGGTCGTGGATGCCAGTCCGTACACAGTTGAAGTCTTGGCGACAACGCTGGAGAAAGAAGCGGGTTGCCGTGTGCGACGGGCATACTGTGGCATGGAGGCCATGCTCAAACTGACCGAGAAACGGCCGGATATCATCCTGATCGACGTCTCACCGGCAGGAGTGAACGGCGAGCGTATCCTGCAATACGGCTATGAGTACTGGGGAGAGGACGGATTCCGTACGGTGGCGCTGCTGGCCGAGGATCTGCCGCCGGAACAACAGCAAGCGCTTCAAGAACAGAACGAATTGACCCTGCTGAAGCAAGAACTTACCCCGCAAACCATCCTGGAAACGCTCTCGCCGATCCTCGACAAAGTTCCCGTGCTCTAAGCCTCC
>CAYTDF010000584.1:0-3891 GCA_964436365.1 uncultured bacterium
GAGCAAGTCGACCGAATCCTTAAACGAATCTGAGGTTTCATTCCAAGCAGCGAAACAGAGTACAAACGCCCGGGCATCTCCCGGGCGTTTGTTTTTCAACCATCGCCAAGAGCGGGTTAGGAGTGGATTCATGGGGCTCAAAGGAAAGACCGTTGGGATCTTGGTCGAGCAGGATTACCAGGACCAAGAGGTCTGGTACCCGAAGTACAGGCTTACCGAAGAGGGCGTGAAAGTGGTTTGTGTGGGTCCACAGAAGGGGTTGACCATCGCGAGTAAGTTTGGCTATCCGGTGACGGTGGATGTAAGCGTCCGGGCCGCGCTCAAGAGGAAATTCGACGGTCTGGTCATCCCCGGTGGGTGGGCCCCGGATTTCATGCGCCGCGATCCCAACTTCGCCAAGTTAGTCCGTAAGGTACACGACGCCGGGGGTGCGATCGCGTCGATCTGCCACGGGGGCTGGATGTTGGTCTCCGCGGACATTCTTCGGGGACGTACCGCCACATCGTTTATGGCCATTCGAGACGACATGGCGGCCGCCGGATGCAACTGGGTGGATGAGGAGGTCGTCGTGGATGGGAATTTGATCACATCACGTACACCGGACGATCTCCCGGCATTCGTACGTAAACTCATCGATGCACTTTATGAGTCCTAGGAACTGCCTCTGAGCGCTCACTCCCGGTCTCTCGCTTTTCCGGTCATCGGCACAAACCGTACCGGGATGTCACGCTTCCACTCCAGACCTTCTTCGGTTCGCCGGACCTTCACCAGCCATTGATCGTACGCACCGACGGGAGCCACGAGAACGCCGCCCACCGCGAGCTGATCCAATAAGGGTTGCGGAATCTCTTCCGGGGCCGCAGTCAGGATGACGGCCTGGAAGGGGGCTTCTTCCGGCCAACCGGCGTATCCGTCACCCGCACGCACCTCGACGTTATCGTATCCCAATCGCTCAAGCGCTCTCTTCGAGCGTTTCGCCAAGGGTCCCACGATTTCGATGCTCATGACTCTGGTGCAGCTTTCCGCCAAGACCGCCGCCTGATAGCCGGAGCCGGTTCCGATCTCGAGCACCGTCTCGGAGCCGTCTAGCTCCAGAAGGTCGGTCATCAGCGCCACGATGTAGGGTTGGGAGATGGTCTGGTCGTAGCCGATGGGTAGAGGGCGATCCTCGTAGGCCATGTCTCTGTAGGAGGCTGGGACGAATTCATGGCGGGGGACAGCCAGCATCGCGGTGAGCACTCTCGGATTGGCGATGCCGCGCCTACGGATGTCCTGGTCGACCATCCGTTCGCGCCGGTCCTTGTAGCGTTCGTCTTCGACGGCCTGAACCTTATCGGATTTGCTCTCGCTGGCGTTCGCGCTGTCGCTTGCGTCTCGACAACAACAAAACATGAGGACACAGAAAACAAAGACCGCTATCTCGAAGGAGAAGGAACGGGGAACGGACTGTCTACCAGCTGCCGTATCGGCATCTTTGTGGCCGATCCCGATAAGCGCCACGAGTTCGAAGCCGCGCATGATGGCACACCTCCTGGGCTCAAGGAATCTTAGCACACAACCGATAAGGAATAGACGACTTTTTCGCTGAAGAGTCCTCCCAAACACTCGCTGTAGAGTCTTCCCAGAATCCTCACACTGCATTTCGCATAAGATATATTATGTTAAGTTATATGTCAGGCTCGGTTCTGGAACCGCCGGTTCCCAAGTCTTATCTTCTGAGGCTGTTATCGGCGTATACGGGCATTCTGGCCATGCGGCCTGGTGAATTCCGGTGGAGGTTCTCTACGCCTTTGAACTACGAAGGACGCGAAGGAGACACAGAATGAAGGATGCGTAGCGGAAGAGATTTGTCCGTGCGCTTGTGGGATTGCCTGGTGTGGGTTTGAGGAGAGCGCGTCTCCTGTAGGTCAATCAGAGAAGCAGGACGCTGTGTCGGACAATCGGGTGCCGTGCTCGACACAGAGGACCCCAGGGTTGCTGCGTTGTTATCAATAGGCCTGGGCTATTGTCGTTCTTCAAGAGGACGAGTGTTGAAGAAGACTGTGATTTCTTGCGCACGGGCACCAGCTGGGGTGTCTGGAATCGTGTGGGATGGCCAGAGCTGCGTACGGCGCACCGAGTTCTCACGGACGCTTCGCTGCGGGGCCTGACTCTCGCTTCGCGCGGGGCAAAATGGTACGTTTTCACGTTCATTTAGGGCTCGTAGCTCAGTTTGGATAGAGCGCTGGTTTCCGGAACCAGAGGTCGCGCGTTCGAGTCGCGCCGAGCCCGCTGAAAAGACGGAGCAATGGAGCGCACCCACGGCAAGTAGGCCGGGGCGCTGCCGGTTTTCTCCTTATTCTAGTCTCCCCTGCCCCGTGGCCATCTTTTGGCGCTGCGGGGTTTCTTCTTGGGTGGAGTGCTTCCCTCGCCCGACCTCGTAACGCAAACTCCCAACCCACAATCTCTCGATCACGGCAATCGATCACCACACACAGATGCCCCCGCGGTTGTCTGGACGAATTGCAATTCCTAGAAACCGATTCGAACCGTCCGTGGCGGGTCGCCTGCCGCCACCTCAATACGTTCGGCACGCTCCGGATGGCCCTCCAAGCGTATGCGGGCCGTGTACACGCCTGCTGGAAGGATGACGCTGACCGGATTGTCCGCCAAAGGAGGGCCGAGATAGACCGGTCCATTAGGACCTTCGACCGTGAGCCCTTGTCGCAATCCGGGAATCGGTTTTCCGGAACTGTCCAGAACGCTGATCGTGACGGCCGATCCGCTTTCCAACTCAACTGTGATCTCGGTTGACTCCCCAGCCGCAACCTGTATCCCTTCGATTCTTGACGGCATGTGCGCTTGGTTGCCGCCCCGTTGGGCGCCCATGACCGCCATCGTTGTGGCCATGGAAAGCGTGTCCAAGTTGTAGACGCCGGGCGCCAATCCCTCGAGGGTGAATTCCCCGGTCGGCTTGCTCATATCCGGAGAGCCGCCCAGACCGAATGTCAACTCGACGCCGTCGACACGGCTGGCCGAAACCATAGCCTGGATTGGATATCCGCCGTCCCTCGCGACTACACGTCCCACGATTGAGCCGAACTGCGAACTCAGCACAACTCGATGGCCTTCGATTGAAGCACCCGAAGCGAGTGATATGGGTTCTTCATGGCGCGCGTAGTTCGGCGCTACGACCACGAGCGTGTACTCTCCGGCAACGGGAGCCTGGAACACAAAAGATCCGTCTTGACCGGATTGTGTGCGGCCGGCGCCCTGCAACGCCATGAGTGAGTTGCCCGCGTCACGCGGCAGGAGAACCATCTGTGCGCCCGTGACGGGTTCGTCCTCGCCACTCACGACGATTCCCGAAAAGACGTTCGATGGGATTTCCAAATTGACGGTGTATTGCCCCGCTTCGGGGAAGGACACGGTTTGTCTCGTCAGAGGTTGCTGCAGCGCTGCGAAGGGCTGATTCTCACCGACAGACAGTTGTAGGTCGCCCGTCGGCAGGCCGGCGAACCGATACTCACCATTCTCGTTCGCTTCCGCCGAACCAATCAGCCCCATGAAGTCGGCCGCCATGTCCTGCGGCGTCGCGACCACAAAGGCCCCGGGGACCGGCTGCCCGCCTCGGAGAATCTGACCGCTGATCTCGACTCCACCCTTACCGATGTCGATGGTCGTGGTCTCACCCTCGCGTACTTCCCCTTCGCCGGACTGAGTACCTCTCAAAGACATCATCTGTTGAGGGCCGAACCGGACGACGTAGCTGCCTGGCGAGACGTGTTCGAATGTGAACGCACCTTCTCCGTCTGTTCCAGACTTCTCCATGTCACCGGTCGAGCGGTTGCTCGCAAAAAGTTCCGATCCCACGACTGGCTGACCATCACCATCGTATGCATGCCCCTCGAT
>CAYTDF010000585.1:0-3891 GCA_964436365.1 uncultured bacterium
CCCATCGGTAGCTGGCGTTTTCGACAGCCAGCGTGCGTTCGTCGCGTTCCACAGAGTCAATCGTATTCATGACGTTTCTCCTGAACTTAATGTGTCTTCCAACAGACTTTCCGCGTGGAGAGCGCTGGGCGCCCGGCCGCCGCGGGCACTTCGTGCGCTACATGGAATCCCTTATCGACGTTCTAGGAAGAACAGTTCATCCACCGGTTTTTCGAGTTGTTTGGCGAGCTGGAAGGCCAGCAGGGCCGACGGACAGTAGAGCCCTGTCTCGATGGCGCTGATGGTTTGGCGGGTTACGCCCGCGAGGTCTGCGAGCTGTCCCTGTGTCAGCCCGGCCTCCGCACGCGCGACCTTCAACCGGTTGCCAAGTTTCTCGTTTGCCATCAATTCGCCCCTTTGAACTGTATTGTATGGTAAACTTTGCGTAATGTCCAGTTTTCCAGGCATTATGCCTAGTTTACCAGTCATTTATAGGGCATGGAGTGTTGTGGTATGGTGATAGGTATTGGGTTGCGGCTACTGTTTGGGGCTGAATCTCCCTACCGCGATTGCCCAGTCCGAGGCCGAGCCCAGTTGAATCGTGTGGGTGCCGGGTGCGAGGGTGCCCAGGTCGATTTCGCTGTAGTCCTTCTTGGCGTCTATCGCGACGACCGGTTGAGTGCCGGGCATGCCACTGAGGTCGATTGTCACCGAATCCGCATCTTCGACGAAAAAGACGAAGTGACTCTTATCGACGGTGGCCAAGCACCATCCTGTAGCGCCACTGACGCGGTCGTTGTCCGGCGACATGTCCAGCCGCAGCCGCTCGTCTTTCCAGAACTCGCGGTGCGTGCGGAAAGCCCGCTTGAGCGAATCGGGATGGTATCCGCAGGGGCCATCCGGATTGAACGGCCCGTAGGCGTTGAATCGTTCCGAAAAGTGGCCGAAGAAGCCGCCCATTCCCCCGGCCATGGCCTCCCACCAGATCAACCGGCGAGAACCGGTCTCATTCAGCCGGTTTGGATCGCGCACTTTTTGAGGCCAGCATTGCCAGCGGTTGTAGGTGTGACGTTCTTCGTAGATGGAAGGTCTATTCGTACGTTTTTCCATGGCCTGTTTGATCTCATCGTAAACGCTTGGCCCCTTGTCGGTGGATTCTAAATCGTAGGGATTGCCGCCGAATCCGGCGTAACTATGAGCGCCGAAACTTTCGTTGTCCCATCCACGGGAGGTCAGGATATGCGGCCAACCCATGGTTTCGTTCATCGTCTCGGCCCACCAGGCACAGTCCGCCTCGGCGTTGGGCATCTCGATGGTGTCGAAGCCGAAGTTCATGCTCCAGCCCGGCAACGGCCCCAGCCGCGCGGCAATGTAACGGATGAGCCGTTGATGCCTTTGGCCACGAAAGCCATCGCCGAGGCGATTGGGTGTCTGCTTGCGGCCATTATCGCCCCAGGCCCATATATGGGTGCGGCCGCCATGTTTGTGCGCGTACTTAATGGCGCGTTCGAGGGTATCGAACAGGGCTAGATCGGGTTGGTCCAAATCCGGGTCGCTGCCGTTGGAAAAATCGTCGATACTCAGCGCGCCCGTCCGAAACCAACTGTAGAAGACCGCGAAAAAATAGATGTTGAAACCGTTCTCGCGAGTGTTGTTCCAGTAGTCATCGATCAGATGCGCGCGGCTCGGGTCTCCTAAGATCCTCGACGAGTGCTTGTATTGCTGCTCGTAGTCCTGCTGATTCATGAAGACCTGATAGATATATCCCGTCAGGTGGTCACTATCTTGCTCCATGATGGCGTATTTATTCCCAACACTCGTCAGGTATCCCTTGCTGTCAGGACTTGTCCGTGGCCCCACGGTCACGGAGCCGGTGTGTCCGTCGAGGTTCGCGTCCGTACTGGAGGTTGAGAAGTTCCATACGCCGGTTCGTGTGCCGGTGAAACGGAACTTCCAGGTATCGTTTCCTGTGTAGAACATCTGGGTCGCGCGCGTCTCTTGGGCATGTGTAAACGCTACGGTCGCGACGAGGTCGAAAGGGTTCCCGGACCAGGTGTCGTTGGTCAGGCGAAATTCTTCGGTCTCCCACACGTGCGTAGCGCGGTCGCCGAGATCGACGGCCCAAGCCGTGCCGGAGATCGCAGTTGTTGCCGCGATAAGGATGAAGTACGTTGCGACCCATAAGGTCCGCTTCCTGAGACAGATCATTGTTTTCTTATTCCGGTAAGCGTTTTTGTCGAAGCCACAGAGTAGCGCACTCAGGGCGTCCAGGTGCAGACGGTTTGTGGTGAATGGTGATACGCGGAATGTCTCTACTCGGTCGCGTCCCCGTTCAACGGCAACTTAGCGAATTTCGCAGTGAGCTGCTCTTCCCGCAGTCGTAGCGGTTCTTTGATTCGCTCTTGCGCATACTTCACATACTTCTCTTCCTTTTCGTAGCCGACGTAGTTGCGGCCGAGGTGCGCGGCGACTTTCAAGGTTTGACCGGTGCCCGCGAAAGGATCCAGAACGGTCTCGCCGGGATACGAATAATGCTGGATCAAGCGATGAGGGATTTCCTCGGGAAAAGGACAGGGGTGGTCGAGATGTCCAGGCGGAACGGGAGCGATGTGCCAGACATTGTTGGCGATTTCGTTGGTGTAGAGTCTCCCGGTGTCGAGTTTGGCCGCTTCTTTCTCTTTCGAATTCCGGTCTTTGTAGATGGGCACGCCCTTCTTACGGAAGAGCAGAATGTATTCCATCATAATGTTGGGATAGAAATAGCCGGGATACGGATGCTGAATGGCCACGCCCGCCCGTTTGACTCCGCCGGTCACTTTGTGCCAGACGATGTCCTGATGAAACAGCCAGCCGGAATGGGTCAGTTTGGAAACAATATCGAACGGCGCGGGGTAGTGCTTCTTGTTCAGGATCACGGTGCCGATCACAACCGCGAGGAACCCACCGGGCTTGGTCTTCTCCAAGACGCCGCGAAAGACGCCGTCGATCCAGTCGATATACTCTTCGTACTCGTTGTAGCCCTCGGCGTAAGCGCGGGTGCGGTACCATTGCCCCGAGTCTTCGGTATGCCGGTCGTAGTCGATGGCGTTCCAGTAAGGAGGCGAGGTGACCGTGAGCGCGACGGAGTCGTCATCGAGCTCTTTCAGGCTTTCGCATGAGCGATTGTAGATCGTATTCAGATTCATTGGGTGTCTAAAAAGCGGGCGTTACGATCCCAAAAGCGGCCGCAACGCCCGCGTAGCCTTACATCGAATTCATAAAGATAAACAGCGCTCAGATCTTTTCCGGCACCCGGTACGGTCTGCGGTAGTCGCGGTCGCCGTCGGTGATGAGCAGATTGGCTTCGTCGTCGCCAACGATGATTTCCTTTTCGGGATCGACGTTGATAGTGCGTCCAACCCGGTAGGCGATGTTGGCCAAGTGGCCGAGCGCGGAGGAGTAGTGCCCTTCGAGCACGTCGGCGTTGAGGTCCTCCACCTTGCGGCTGCGGACGGCCTTGATGAAGTTCTCAAAGTGTTCCTTGTGACCTCCACCATAGCTGGCGCTGGGGCCCTCTTTCCGGTCCTTGCCAAGGAAGGTCCTGTAGCCGTCGCCTTCGATGGCCATGTAGCCCTCGGAACCGTAGAAGAGGTTACCGACGGTGTTGCCGTCGCCTCTGCCGATGCCGCCTTCGTGGTTGGTGATCCAGTGGCGCACCTCAAAGACCAGCATGACGTTTTGCTCGGGGTACAGCATGCTGGAGAGCAGAGTGTTGGGTGTGGTCTGATCGTCGTCGAACATGAAATGCCCGCCCATGGCCTGGACTTTACTCGGTAGATCGACACCCAAACCCCAGCGGGCGATATCGAGTTGATGGACGCCCTGGTTGCCGATGTCGCCGTTGCCGTACTCCCACTGCCAGTGCCAGTCGTA
>CAYTDF010000586.1:0-1524 GCA_964436365.1 uncultured bacterium
CCGCTGTTTACTTGCACTCGAAGATCCCGCGGCACAGGCGGCGTTAGCGGAAGAGATCGTTCGCCGTGATCTGAACGTTCGTCAGGCCGAACATCTCGTTCAGCAAAGCAAGAGCAAACCCGAAGTCCGGAAAAAAGCAGCCAAGCCTGAACCACCGGAGAAAGATATCCAAGTCACCGATATCGAGCGCCGACTCCAGCAGACCCTGAAGACACGCGTGCACCTCAACCGCACTTCGAGTGGGCGGGGCACGCTAGAAATAGAGTTCTTCGACGATGCGCATCTCGGCGCGATTCTCCGTTATCTCAACGTGCGGGAGGATCTGTGAACCTGCGTCTCAGTTGCTATAATTGAGACGACCGCGCAATGCTACTTACAGCCGATCAGACGATTACCGCCCTGGACTCACACGCGAGAAGCGAGCCCAAAGCGTTTTTCGCCAGTCTGCTGAACCGCACATTGCCAGGGCCAGCTGGAATACCTAATGGATATCACACAAGGACCACCGGAAAAAGGAGACCACTTTCCTCTTGATGTCCAAACTCTGAGGTTGGACGCCACCACCAATTTCCCTCTTTACATGAAACGGGGAAAAGGGAAACCCGTCCTCTATCGGGGTGAGAACACCCAGTTCACCAGTTCGGTTCTCGATAACCTTCGGCGCAACGACGTCACAGCCTTGTATGTTCCCAGTGAATACTGGGACGAGTACCGCAACTACCTCGCGGATAATCTTTCCGATTTGGCCGACGATCCCTCCGTTCCCACCGAAACCAAATGCGAAGTCGCCTATGAAGCTGCGACGACTGTTATGGAAGAGATGTTCGCCGGGCCGCCCAAAGAGGAGGACCTCAAGAAGGCGACCAAGAAGATCTTCGAACCCATGACAAAAGTCATGGTCGGCAGCAACGACGCGATCAAGAAACTGGTCGCTCTCACCAGCAAAGATAGCGCCCTGTATGCAAAATCCGTGAACGTCTGCCTGCTCGGCATGCTGATGGTTCGGAAGATCCTAGGCATCACCGAACCCAAACGGTTAATGGAAATCAGCACGGGTTTTCTTCTCTGTGATATCAGTAAGCTGAATTGGCCCGACGAGATCCTCCGACGACGGGGCACGCTGCTTCCCGAGGAGTGGGAAATCGTCAAACGCCATCCCGAAGAATCGCTGGAAATGCTAAAAGATGTCCCTCTCTCTGACGAGGCCAAGATCATTATCTCCCAGCATCATGAGCGTGCCGACGGTAGCGGGTACCCGAAGGGACTCAAAGGCAACAAGATTCATACACTCGCCACGATTGCCTCTTTTGCCGACGCGTTCTTGGCTCTGAACTCCGAACGACCGTTCGCCGATGCCCGCATTACGTACGATGCCCTGAATGTCATCAAGTCCGAGATGCTCGCGCATGTGGATAACGAGCTATTCGCTCAATTTGTGCAGCTCTTCTCCGCCGGCAATCCGTTGAAGACGGTTTCAATGGACCTAGAACCAACGACTGACACAAAGCCAACGACTGACACAAA
>CAYTDF010000586.1:1624-3889 GCA_964436365.1 uncultured bacterium
GCCAGCGGCAGGCACAAAGCCAGCGGCAGGCACAAAGCCAGCGGCAGGCACAAAGCCAGCGGCAGGCACAAAGTCAAAATAGCTCCCGGTGTGCCTACAACGCTCTATCGAGTTTCAGACAGAAGCGCTCGTAAGTCGCTTTCGTCGATGCGCACCCCGTCCTCGTCTATATCCCACTCCGCGTTCTCCTCGCCCACGGCTTGATACCATTGTCCCGAAAACAGAAACAGTTTGTCTCGTAGTACAAAAGGCACCGGGCTTGGTGTGGCAGTAGGCGTGGGAGTCTGTGTTGGTGTGGGAGTTGGGCTCGGTGTCAACTCCACCTCCGACAGCACGGTCAGATTGAACGTCTCATTGGTTGTCGTCTCGTTCATAACGTCTATGAAATACGTTCCACTTTGGAGACTTGGACTACCGTCCCTCCGCAGCTCAAACACCTCATCGGCCGCCGCGGTTCTTATTTCGTGGTCGTAATCGACAAACGCCACCGCTTGGCGATTCAAAGCGACAAACAACCCCAGGTCTACCTCATTCAGCGCATCGAGCTCAATCCGCAGGCACTCGTCATCATCCTCGACAACCACAAAGAACCCCACACGTCTACGGGCGATTGCGCCGTCAGAAAAACGTCCGCGAGCGGCTCCCGTTTCCGGCACGCCATACGCAAGGATCTGCCCCTGCCTTTCCTCTACGCCGATCCCCGTCGTTTCCATAATCCGGGCGAGGATATCCACGGTTTTTGTTTTTCCCTTCTTTACCGTGACCGTTTCAACCCGGCTGCGTCGATCGAGTTCCGCTTCTTCCACTTCCGCCGCACCGTTATAGAATTCAGGTTGTGGCGGAGAAGTGAAGGAGAGACCCGATGTCGAATGCGCATAGGGGCCGACAGAAGAAGAGGCATAGAACGCGGGATCGACAGGTTCAATATGGATTTTGTATTCACCCTTAGGCAGCCCCCGAATGAGATACATGCCCGTATTCCCCACAAGATAATCGGTTATGCACGATGCAGCGGTTTCTTGAGGGTCATCCACCTTCCTCGCAATGACGTTTCCTCCGCGGAGGGGGGACAACGTCCCGGTTTCCGGTAAGCGGGCTTCCGCAATGCCTACGATGCTTCCGAACTGGGTATTGAATAGACCTGTCGGTGAAGGATACGAAGAGGAGAGTGCAATCCGGTCGTCAAGAACTAGCAAAGAACGATTTCGTTCATCGTCGGATGTTGTCGGATACATCACGGGGACAAAGATGTCGTTGGAGCCCACTCCGTCGGAAGCGAGGTGCCGGTTGAGCTGAGAATGGCCGAGTCCACAGAAATGCCCGACTTCGTGAATCACAGTAGGCGCGAATTCTTCGAGCGTAAAACCGTACCCACTCGGCGGTTCCGAGGCGAAGATATCATTCAACACGATATAGCTCTGTACGAGTGTCCCGTCGCCCGAACTCGACTCCCACGCCGAGCTGAAACCCAAGATATGATCCTCCGCGCCACTGCCGAACACGGCTCGCACGAAGTTCCCGTTTGAGTCGAATAGAACTGGGTTCATGCCACTCAGGTCAATGTCAACCAAGTCTAGAACTTCGAGTTGGCGTGTATACCCGACACCGGTGTAATCTTGTGGGAGATTGGCGCCGCGAACAAAAAGCAGCTGGGCGGTTTCCACTTCCGACCATTCCTTGAAAGCGCTGTCAACCAGTTCTACAGAATCCGAGCGGTTGAAATCACCAAGGACACCCTGGTCGATGTTGTAGGTGACGGTGATCTCGGCCCAGGCTAAGGGGACGCCACTCAACTCCCCGATCAAGGGGCCGCCGGCAAACGAACGGCCACTCGCCACCAGAAGTAAGCAGACGAAGGCGCAGGGGGCGAGGTATCTTGAATCGAAGTGGTTACGGGGCATGCAACCTCCAACGGTTCTTGGAGTGTAATTGAATCGCCCCACGCTCCCGTTGAAGGGAACGTGGGGCGTGTGAGACATAGGGAAGTTGAGAGTAAACTCAGCGCTTCGAGAACTGGAAGCGTTTGCGCGCGCCCGGTTGTCCCGGTTTCTTCCGCTCGACCATTCTGGAATCGCGCGTGAGGCAACCGGCTCGTTTGAGAACTGGACGGTTCTTTTCGTCCAGCTGGACGAGAGCCCTCGAGATGCCATGGAGCAGTGCCCCGGCTTGGCCAGAAAGACCGCCGCCGTTCAGCCGTGCGACCACGTCGAATTTGCCGTGCATTTGGGTAAGCGAGAGCGGCTGGACGACTCTTCGTTCCAGACT
>CAYTDF010000587.1:0-3884 GCA_964436365.1 uncultured bacterium
GTGCGCAGTGGTGCCGATTGGGCCCAACAACAGAAACTCACAGCTGAAGATGCTGCCGCAGGGGACCAGTTCGGTGCGAAGGTAGCGATTTCTAATGGGATGGTGCTGGTTGGAGCCCATCGTGACGGCGATGCGGGCGATAATTCCGGTTCGGCCCATACGTTTGTGTTGGATGGAGGGAGTTGGATTCCGAATGGGAAACTGACGATGCAGGAAGAGAGAGCGGGAGACAACTTCGACCTGGTGGGCGTTCCTTTTGACGATGACGCGGACAAAAACGCCGGTGCGGCTTGTGTTTTCTTGAGTGATGAGGACGGTTGGCGGCAGCAGAGCAAGCTCACCGCCAACGAAGATGTTGCGGGCGATAGATTCGGTTTCTCCGTGTCGCTTTCCGGCGATACGGTCGTGGTGGGGGCATACGGAGACGACGATGCGGGCGAGAATGCCGGTGCGGCATACGTGTTTGTCAAACAGGAGCAGGGATGGGTGCAACAACAGAAACTGTTGGCGGAGGACAGCGCGGCGGGTGATGAGTTTGGGGGCAGCGTAGCAATCGATGGCGACACCATCGTGCTGGGCGCGGATTTCAACGATGAGGTAGGCAACGATGCCGGTGCGGCCTACGTGTTCGTCAAACAAGGAACGGGGTGGGTGCAACAGGCGAAACTGTTGGCGGAGAATGGCCAGGCCGATGATAACTTTGGGGACAGAGTGGCGATCGACGGCGACACGATTGTGGTAGGGGCACCGTGGGAAGATGAGGTGTATAGACGTTCTGGTGCGGCGTACGTCTTTGTGCGCGACGGGGGGATCTGGAACCAAGAGAAAAAACTGAAGGCGAGCGACCCTGCCTATGAAGATGCCTTTGGGAGAAACGTGGCCATTGACGGAGATACCGTCGTGGTGGGAGCGTATGAATCAGATACTGTTACGGAGGATGCTGGCGCGGCCTACGTCTTTGTGAGAACCGGAGACGGCTGGGTGCAGCAGAAGAAACTAACGGTGGCGGACGCCGAAAATGGGGATCGCTTCGGGATTGTCGCGATCGATGACGACACCATCGTATTGGGACCGGAAGTTTTTGAGAATGCTTTTGCCGACGCCAATGCAGTTCATGTCTTCGTGCGGACCGGGGACGATTGGGTACCGCAGCAGAAACTGGAAGCGGAGGGCGCTGAGGCGGGGGACCGGTTCGGTAAGTCCGTTTCGATATGGGGCGACACCATCGTGCTGGGGGCGAAACATGACGATGACGCGGGCGATGATTCCGGTTCGGCGTACATCTTTGTGAGAGACGGAGATACGTGGGAACCGCAGGGGAAACTGACTGCCGGGGACGACGCTGAGGCGGGGGATGAGTTTGGCTATTCAGTGTCGGTCTGGGGCAACATGATTGTTGTGGGCGCGCCGTATGACGATGTCGGGGGCACCGATTCCGGTTCGGTCTGGGTGTATGAACTGGATCTTCCGACACCGCCGCCGACCGAGACCCCCACTCCAACGGCTACGCCCACCAACACCCCGACCCCCACGCCGACCAGTACCCCGACGCTTGTGGCCACCGGGCCGGACTTCGAAATCACAACCCTGGAACTCTTGCGCCGTACCCAGGGCGAAGAGGTGACCTACACAGTGATGGTCGAGGGGGTGAACGGTTTTGAGGATCAGGTGCATTTGTAGGTGCCCGACGCGCCCCAGGGGTTCCGCGCGGTGATCGTGCCCGCAGACGTGACTCCCCCCGCGGTCTCGCGCCTGACGCTGAGTCCCATCCTGGAGCAGGACCCGTTCGCGGATGTGGGTTTTGACGGCGTGGTCAAGAGATTCGTTGTGCAGGGCCTCTCGCCGGACTCGGGTCATAGCGTCGAGGTGCAAGTGGAACTGCGCTTGCCGGATTCTCAGCCCCGCCCGGAAGGCGACGTTGTGTACCGCGAGCGTATCCCGATTTACCTGGCCTCGACCTCGACGCTCAATGAAGAAGTGGGCCATACGGTGAAGGTCGTGGGGCAAGTCCGCAGTAACCCGGGCGTTTCCGAGGTGCAGGTGCGGGCGATTCGTGGGGGGAATGAAAGTCCAATCGAGCAGACCGCTGACGTCTCGCAAGAAGATGGACGGTTTGAGGTCGAGTTTACAGTGGAGAGCGTGGAACACCTGGTATCGAGCCCCGATGACGAGCCGTGGCGGATCGACGCATTCTTCGACGTCGATCTCTTCCATCTTCCGCTGGAAGGCCAGAGCGAACTGCTGCTGCTGCCTGTGGGCGGCCTTCGGGCCTCGCTCGGAAAAGCCAAGGTCGGCGGCTTGATCATGGCCGCGAAACAGAGCGATGCGCTGAAGAGCTATACCGGTCATATCATCATCGTGGGCGGCGCGGCGGATGAGCCGTCGATTAGTGCGGGAAAAGTCGAACAACTCACGTATTCGCTGTACAAGAACCTCCATGCGGAACGGCGTCTGACCGATGAGACATTGACCTATCTGGCGCACTCCAGCACGGAACCCGCTGTGGATAAGACCTCCAGCCTGGTCGGCCTGCGTTCGGCGGTCGCACAGGCGGCGGAGACCGACTTCCTGCTCCTGTATCTGGTCGGTGCGGGAAGGGGCGGCTTCTTCGAGTTAGCATCGGGTGACTTCCTGAACGCGTCGTTCCTGGAGAACGATATTCTCGCGAACCGATTGGCGGATTCATCCAAGAAGACTTTACTGGTTATCGACACCCAGCAAGCGGGCGCGATCCGAGAGGCTCTCGGTAATCATCTCAATCTGGAAACCATCGCCTCCACGGGCTCCGGTGAGTTAAGCACCGCCTTGTTCAGTACTCCCGAATCCACGGGCCAGCCATTTTCCTTCTCGGACATGTTCTTTGACGCGTTGCTCTCCGGCAAGACAGTCGGAGATGCGCTGAAGTTCGCCCGGAAACAGCTAATCCGCGTTCAAGAACCGTTGGCATTGCAGATTCCCGTGCCGTTCGAACACGACCTACCGGAAGCGTTCGCATCGTTGGTGATCGGTTCGGCGTTCGTGAAGGAAGGCGATGAGGTGTCGGATAACCTTCCGCCCGCTATCCGGGGGATTCCGGAGACGGTGCAGATCGCACGTGGCGAGACGCTCTCGTTGTCCGCGGTAGTCAGCGACGAGAAGGGGACAGGCGCGAACGTGATTCTCTCGGCACGGATTACGCAGTACGGAACATCGACGAGCTATGAGATTCCGGCGGTCTACAATTCGGCGAGAGATACCTTCACAATCGAAGTACAAGACTTTCCAAACTCGCTGTTCGGTGCGACGGCACCGGAGGGACTGTACTCGCTGAGTTTGCTGGTGCAGGACGATAAGGATAACTCCAGGGCACCGGCCGTGTCTTCGGTGGAGGTGGTCCCGGTGGGAGAAGGTCCGACGCCCACGCCGACCCTGCTTCCCGAGAACCGGTTGCTGACGGTCGAGTTCGACGCGGACGATCTCATAAGCGGCCGTCTGATTGTGAGTGATGTAGAGGGGTACACGCGGGCCAACGTGATCGACATGGATATTTCTGTGTTCCCGGGCTCGGATGGGCACGGTTTGGCGATTACGGCCAATCCCGGCGAAGGCGCGGTGGTCTTTACCGCGGACCGAGTCGACACAGAGGAGAAGCCCGCGATTCTGCGTGTGTTGTGTACAGCGAGTGCGTCGGGCGCGCAGGTGGCGTTGGTTGGTTTGAATCAACCCGCCGACGGTCCGATTGACGGCCAGATGGCGTTCACCAACCCCACCGGCGAGGCGATCCCGGTTGGGAGTTCGCGTGAACTGACGTTGATCTACGATCCGCCTTCGGGAGGCGTGGTTCCGTTCTTGCAGATGGTTGTGCCTCCTGAAAACGCATCCCCGGTGACGGTCTATTTCGACCG
>CAYTDF010000588.1:0-3878 GCA_964436365.1 uncultured bacterium
CACCAGAGAGAGAGCACCCGCGGAAAGATCGTTGCGGGCAAGGAGAAGCACCCCATCGTCAGAGGCTGTGAGGATATTTGGGGACCGTCGGATGTTTACGGGCTCAAGAAACTGACCGGCGACTCCGAACCGTTGGTGATGGGCCAAGTCCTGGTGGGGATGAAGCCGGGCGACGCGGTCAACACCGACAAAGCACCGCTCCCCGTCGCCTGGACCAAGACCTACACCGGCGCGAAAGGTATCCCCGCTCGGGTGTTCACCACAACGATGGGGCATGGTGGCGATCTACAGAGCGAGGGCTTCCGTCGGCTTCTGGTCAATGCCTGTTTTTGGTGTCTCGGGTTGGAAGCCAAAATCCCTGCACGAGCCGAGGTCGGCCTTGTCGGTGAGTACGATCCCAATCCGATCGGCATGGGCGGGCACAAAAAGGGACTGAAACCGTCCCACCACGGGCTTTGAGGCGGTTTTTCGGCCGTGACGAGACCTGCGGTTAATCCGGGTACACTCCCCGGGAATGGGATGCCGCTTTGTTTTTCGTAACCGGAGTTAATTGAAGGGGTAAGTTAAGGGTGGGCGATGGGATTCGAACCCACGACCACTGGAGCCACAATCCGATAAACCCTGTATCGTGCAGTATCAGGAAGGCCCAGCCTGCGCGGCTCCGGCTCCGGCTCACTGTGCCCGGCCCGATGCTGTGAGGCCAGGCGGAGCGCGGGTCTCCGGCTCTGACCGTGCAAACTGCGCTGGGCGCTGTGGTACGGTGATATGGACGCAGAACTGTGCAGCCTGCCGCGTCGTGTATAACGGGGTAGGCCTAAGTCTTAGGCCCAGGACGGGAGACGACGACCATGGCGAACTGGACTCTCTACAGACAGCCGAGCGGCATCTATTACGCCCGGCTCCAATCGACCAAGGACGGTAAGACGACTTGGCGGAAACGCTCCCTCGGCACCAAGCGTCGCCGGGAAGCCGAGAAGGCACTGAGTGTCATTAACACTTCACTTCATTATAATGATATGACCTCGTCTCCTCCGGGTGACAGGAGCACCTCCACCATCCCGCACCTCCGAGACGTGATCCCTCAGTACCTCGAGTACTCCGCCAAGCATCACTCGCAGGGCTACCGGGGCTGGGCGAAGAGCGTCGCCGGGTACATCAACAAGCACCTCTCCAGGTTGGCCGACTACCGGCTCGACAAGATCACGACCGGCGCGGTACGAGACTGGCAGACGAGCATCACCGACATGGGCCTCAAGCCCGCGACGGCGAACCGCTGCACGGCAATCCTCAGCAGCATCTACACCTGGGCGGAGGAGCGAGAGATCACTCATCCGAGCCAGCGCCCCAGGATGCCACGGCTCCGCGAGGAGCGTCCGCCCATCCGCGTGTTCTCGGACGACGAGGTCGCGCGCATCCTCCATCAGAGCGCCAAGGACGGGCAGAGGATGGCTCTCCTGGCACGTTTGGGTCTCTTTGCTGGGTAGACCATGCAATCGACGTCGCTATTGAGACGCAGGTAAAACCGCTGGAGCAGCGGATCGCGGAGCTGGAGCAGTCTTACGCGGCGCTGGAGCGTCGGTTCGACGACGGGCTCCGCACGAATGACCGGATGATCCGGGTGGCTGAGGTCCAGGAGATACTCGGCGTCGGCAAGTCGACAGTGCTGGCGCTGTACAGGAAGAAGGAGATAGAGGGGCAGCATCAGGGTGAGCGTCGTCCGCTGTCCAAAGAGAATCGGCAACTCAATTATTGGAGCATTCAAAGCAATATAGCACTTTCGGGCGGGGTTTACATTCACGGAAAAAGGTGAGAGTTTATGTAAGAGCTCTCCGTGAATCGAGTCGGGACTGATGCATAGAATTGAGCCTGTTCGTTTGCCCACGTTCACCGTTCGCGCCGTAGGCGTGACGCTAGCGCTGTGGTTAACGTCGATTGCAAACGCACAGCTGCCGACACCAAAGATCACGCCGACTCCCACGAGCCTCTTCATCCGAACTCCTATCCCTATTATCACACCGACGCCCACAGCCACATCACCTGTTGTGATCGTTCTCCCGGATCTTCTCATCTCTAACGTGGCAATTACGCAGACATTGCTCTTGGCAGATCCGGTTCAGGACGCAGAACTCCCGGTAACCCTGTTGGTGACGAAGAGAGGGGATATCGCGGTTCCGGAATTGGATTTGAGTTTCTCCCTGCGAGCATCCGACGGCGTGGAGAGCGCGTCCTGGAGTGAGACGATTCCGGGGACTGACCTCAACGAGACAGTGACAACGCTCACACAGGATCTTCCACTGACAGATTTCACACCGCTCGATGTCGATCAGTACACGTTGATCGTGACGGCCGATCCGATGATGTATCTGCCAGAAACGAATCGCAGTAACAATATGGCCCCCTCGGCAATGGCCGCGCTGCTGCAAACAAGTGGCGTACTGTGGTTTGGAGCCATCGAGACGACGTTCGATGCACTGACCTCTCTTAGCGCGTCGCCATTTGAGATTGCGGGGGTCTGCGACTATTCGGGGCAGACGGTGACATTCGGCGGTCTGACGGTGGAACGAAACGAGAACACGCTCGACCTGCAGACTGTGTCGGGTGGAGGTCAGTTCCCAGAGATCGACCCGTACGAGGTGGACGGGTGGTCGTACCGTATCGAGGACGGCCTTCTGGACAGCGCTGGGGCGCAAGCCAATGTCAGCGTATACCTCCCGGAAGCCGTCTCCCATCGGCTGGCTTCATACCCCGGGACGACGCTGCGGTCAGACCCGCTGGATATCGGCACGCAACCGCTTGATCAAGACCTGGCGCTGTTGGCTACGTCCATCGCTATTGCCGAACCGATCCGTCTTTACAACGAAGGCATTCCGCTCGACTTCACGGGGATTTCAGCCACATTCGTCCCCTCGGACGGGCTGACGCTCGACAATCCGACGGCGCGATACGTTCATAGCGGGCGGTTCAGCGTGGCTCCGGGGGAGCGGCCGAGCAACGACGGCCTGCTGAACATCAACTGGACAGCGAACATCACGGTCACACCGAGCGGTCTGCAAGCAGAACTGCAGGGTGACGCCGAGGCGTACCATTGCGCGTTCCCACAAGGCGTTCAGGTGACACACGGTGCTGTGAGCCTGAATCTGGTAGACGGCGCGATCAATCCATCGGCGAGCACAGTAGACGGGATCGAGGTCAACCTGACGTCCGAGGTGAGCGCGTGCGATGCAGCGTCGCTCCCCGCCGAGACCGCCGACTTTGCGTACAGCGAGACGGTGACGGTGTCGAGTGACGGAGCTCTCGCACATGAAGGTAAACTCGGCCTCGAATATCCGTTCGCCTTTAACACGTATACCGGCGAGACGATGCCGTGGGCGACATGGTATCAGCCGGGGTTTGCGCTGCGTGCGGACACACCCGCGAGCGCCGCCGATGCGGTCGACCGGTATCTGCTGGCGGGGCGTTCGACGAGTTCGGAAGATTTGTATTACTACGGCGAAACAGCGTTTGAAGAGGGCAGCGGCGACTATGCGGGTATCAATCTCACGCCGGAGCACCTCAGCGGGATGGCGGTCAATGTCGTGATCGGCGAAACGGATTCGCTGGACGTGGTTCTGAACGAAGGCAGCAAGTTTTATATCCGGGGTGCGGGGTATACGGGCACGCTGGACGCCACGCTCGGGGTGGATACGGAGTTGGAACTTTACCCCGATCCGGAATGCGGGAATCAAGGGTACGCGATCACGCTGACATCGTTCGGCCAAGCCTATATGGATAACCAATCCGAAGGGCTGGATACGAAGATCAACGGCCGTGTGGATCTCCCCTACCCGGCGGGGATCGATGTGCCGTTCGAAGATATGACGCTGGACCCGTGCGGGAAC
>CAYTDF010000589.1:0-3876 GCA_964436365.1 uncultured bacterium
CTCTTCATGCCGGTACCCTCGTGTGGGAAGTTGGAAGAAGGGACTTTGAGTCTCTTCCAGCCACTCGGGCAGCGCTGGGTCGCCGTACAGGGAGGCCCCGTCCCATCCGGTCATCTGCTGCGCGCCGAAAACAGCCCGGCTTCCATCGCACTTCAGGATGGATCGCACATTACGCTCCAACCCCTCACCTACGCGGAGATTGCCGGTTCCCAGCTCACACTGCACAAAGGTGCGATCCTGGCCGATGTGCGGCCTCGGACACCTGGGCATGAATTTAGAGTCAAAACCCCTACCGCGCTGATCACCGTCATCGGAACGCGGTTTTCGGTAAGTCTGGAGTAACTCTCATGCGCCGAATGCTCTGGTTTCTGGTCGTAATTGCTATAAGTGTCGTGGTGGTGCTGAGCGTGCTACAGAAGTCGGCGAAACGTGAGGCCACCCCAAGACTTCCATCCCCCAAAACCGCCGTCGAGGTCTTCGAGGGCAAGGTTAAAGTGGAACAGGATGGGACAACGACAACCTTGCGGGAAGGCGAAACCATCGCCCACGGTCCAACGGACACGCCGCCACCGGCGGCCACACAAGTTCCCACTCTCGTCGTTCCCCTTCTTTCTCCTGACACCCTCTCCATCCGGATCGTGGACGCGCTGGGGGACCTGATTCGAAATTCCAGTGTGGAGGTTGCCGGGACCGTCCACGCTTCAACCAACGGCTGGTTTGCCATCGCCGGGCTGGATGAGGGCGAGCACGCCATCACAGCCCGCGCCGAAGGGTACGCATCCACGCAACGGAACGTCCAACTTCCCGCCCGGGAAACAGTGGATATCACCCTGGAGTACACCTGCTCGTTCGTGGTCACCGTGCGCGACGGGGCGCAGGATGGAGAGCCGGTCCCGGGCGCGAAGGTCGAGGTCTGGGAAGGCCCGGAAGTGACGCGCCCGGTGGGCCGTTCGCTGACCATCCGGAGAAGGAATTCGCTGTGGGACAGTTGGGATGACGCCATCGTCTTGCGGCGTGAGGACCGGCGGATCCGCGTGGTGGGCAATGTGGGCGAGGACCGCTACCGGTTCGAGACCCATCCCGGAAGCCCGATCCCCAGAGAAGGCGACACGGTCACCGGTCTCACCGACGACTTCTCCCCGGTCGATATCCCGTCCCTCCTGCGTCTTTGGGATTCGCTGGCCGTGTTGTGCCCTCCCGATGAGGATTCCGTGCGGAGTCTGTCGCTGGCGCTGAACCGGAACGGCAAGGAGTTCGAAGGCCGTTTCTATGGCGCGGGTAAGTCGAAAGGAAGACAGGTTGCTTCGGCGGTCACGGATGACGAGGGCCGGTGCGCTTTCACGGCTCTTCCCGCCCGGCTCTATTTCGCGACGGCTCACAAAGGCGTGTCGCGGGGCCACATCCATCGGCTTTGTCCGGTCTTCTCCAAAGTCACCATCCCTTTATTCCCGGAAAGCGAGAACACGATTTACGCCACGGTCATAAACGAAGACGTCTCTCCTCACGGGGGAAGGAGAATTCGGGATGCGGAGATTCGAGTCCAGGCTGTGGATCGCCTTGTCGTGCTCTCCGGCGAGACGGGCAGAAACGGCGCCGCGACCTTTGGATCGCTGCCGCTTGGCGATTACAAGATCGCCGTGACGCCTCCCGAAGAGGCGAATACCGTGCCTCCGCAAAAGACGGTTGAAGTTCGCGTCGAGGAACCGTCCAACCGAGTGCTCGTGCGTTTCCAGATGAGGGACGGCTACACGATATCCGGGAAAGTGCTTCGCGCGGACACGAATCAGCCTGTTGCGGGGCACCCGGTTCAACTCTCTTGCGAACGCAGGCGACTGCCAAAAGACGAATCCAAACAAAGAGATGCGACAATGCGGGAGCGGGGACGACCGGATTGGAAAATCTGGTATCTGTACGCTGAGACGGAATCCGACACGAACGGTGAGTTTGAGTTCCATCCGGTGGACAACGGCGAATACAAGATCGAAAGCGCCCTGCATCCCCACGCGCATCCGCCCGTGTTTGATGGATTCGTGTCGGCTTCCATGCTCTATACCCCCCCGGATGGAACTACGGCCAAGGAGGATCCGCAGTTCTGGCTGGAGGACGGCGATCTCACCGGGCTGGAGTATTACGTTCTGTCGGGTGCCATAACCCGGTTTCTGGGGAAAGTGGTGAGCGCCGAGGGAGAACCGGTGGAGTTTGCCAAAGTCATTCTGGATACGGGCGATCTCTCATCCCGGACGACCACCCAAGGCGACGGCATCTTCGAGCTGAGTGTATTCCAGCTCGAGAGCGGGGACGTGACTCTGGGCCACCTCGAAGCCGTGAAATCTTACTATGGCAGTGAACGGAAAACGGTTGTGAAGAACGGCCAGCCGATGCGCGGCCTTGTGATGGGGCCCAATAGCGAAATTCGGGGATCTGTGAATGCTAAATACCGGCCCGGTGATACCGTTGAAGAGATCACCATCGTGCTCGAACCCAAAGAAACCGGTCCTGTGCTGACGGGTACGATTCAAACCGAAGCCGGAGAAATACCGGAATTCGTCGAGTTTTTATTTCTGAGTGCGCAGCAACGATTGGAGGAACGGAAAAATGTCAATGCCCGAATCCTGCCAGACGGATCGTACACCATGGAACTCACGGGATTTGTGCCCGGACCGTTCTTCGCGTATATCTTCTTTAACAAGCCCGACCTGGTGGTAGACGGCCAAGAACGAATGCACACATCCCCCATGGCGAGCTATGTGGGGCAAAACGTCGAGTTCAGTCTTCCAGAGAACGCGGAGTTTCTGGAGCACGATTTCGTTCTCCCAGAGGCGAGCTATTTCTATGGGAAAGTGTTGGACCACAACTTGCAGCCCGTTCCCGAGGCTTCTGTGTGGCTGGATGACGCCACCGCCCCGTCCTACGGGGAAGCCCCGGGGAATACTGGGGAATTCGGTTATCGAACGTACAGCCGCACCGACGCCAACGGCGTTTTTCTGCTGGATGGAATCCGGAGCAATCTCGAATACAAGTTCGAAGTGTATCAACGGCCTCCTCGTACCGAAACCGAAACACCGCTGGCGAAACTCGAAGGCCTGAAGCCGCCCATCGACAATATCGTGATTCGGTTGAACTTGGAGGAATCGTCGCAATGAAGAGACGGCGCTCAGCCTTCACGCTCATCGAACTCCTCATCGTTATCGCCATTATCGGAATCCTGGCGGCGATTGCAGTGCCACAATTCCAGAATGCCAGAGTCCGGGCTCGTATTGGACAGGCGAAAGCGGAACTTCGAACGCTAACTCTCGCCTGCCACGCCTATTACCTCGACCAGGGGATGTTTCCACCTGAGTACGATCGCCATGGAAAGATCTCGCTATACCTGCACTACATCCTGTCAACACCTGTCGCTTATCTATCACCGGGCGCTATCAATCTTGATCCTTTTTGTGGATTCCCTGAGCACATACCTACATATTATTATCATTATCCCGCTAGTCAAACGGCTACACCAGATGATTTCCCGACGGGAAGACGCCGCAATATACCGGACTTCATCGTTGTTACTAGCAATGGACCTGACAAGCAGAACAATTCCCTGACGGAGATAGGGTGCGACAGATGTCCCCCAGCCCGCAGGCCTCCTAGCGTAGCAGCACTGCTATCGTCTGCCAGGCCAATCTTCGTCGGCGCTGACGGCACCATTTATGGAGGTGCTTATGTTTATGTGCCCAGTAACGGGCTCCGCAGCCGGGGAGACATCGACCGCATGACGGGCGAGACAACATGTGGCTTGCCGACAAGCATCGGCGGGTGAGGGTGGAAGGCGGAGGTACCTGACATGCGTAGAAAACGGAGACGAACTGCCTTTACGCTGATCGAGTTGCT
>CAYTDF010000590.1:0-3859 GCA_964436365.1 uncultured bacterium
TCTGTATGAAAACCGATCTTAACCATGGTTGTTTCCCTTCTTTGCGAAGCGTGGTTGCTGGATGCCGGATAATCCGGTTCCGGACACCAATTGCAGGAGACGTTTGCCATTGTGTCAAGCCCTTGGCGCGTTCGTTGCGGCAGAGATGCATTGTCTCCCGCCCCATCGTGGAAGCCGCTTGACGCTACCAGTGCGCGCGTACTATCCTATTGGAGTGACGCGCCGCTTACGGGTGGTGGGGTGAAATGACGAAGAGAGGTTGAAGGCAATGGCTAAGAGTACACCGAAACTCCAGGGCGATCTGGAGACCGACGCGATGAAAGAGGTTTGGCAGAGGGGGCGGGCGACTGTCCACGAGGTTCGTGACGCCTTCAAGAAGCGACGGAAGAAATACGCCTACACCACGATCCTGAATACACTCCGCAATCTCGAAAGGAAGGGGCTTCTGCGGCATGAGAAGGACGGGCTCAGCTACGTCTATATTCCGGTTGTCGATCGGATGACGGTCTCCCACTCTTCGGCCGTCGAACTTGTTAACCGCTTGTTCGAGGGCTCTCTCGCGCACCTGTTGAACGCGCTCTTCAAAGACGAGACCCCGACCAAGAAACAGTTCGAGGCGCTTCGCCAAGAAATCCAGGACCTCCGCGCCGGGAAGACGAAATCCGATGGCTGATTGGGCGGGTACGCTCAGCGCGACTCTCGTTGCTTCGTCGCTCCAGGTGCTGGTGGCGGGAGTCGTGGCGTATGCCGTCGTCCGTGTCGGCCGGGTCTCCGGTCCACCGGCCTACAGCATCTACGGGATCGTCCTGGTCATCGCCCTTCTTGCGCCGGTTTCGTCCACATTCCGCGCCCAACTCGGGCAGCTGAGGGCGCGTGTGACGAGCGCGGACCTCCTGCAAAAGCTCCGGCCCGAACCGGCTTTTCCACCTAGCCAGATTCCGGTTGCCCTTCAACGTTGGCATCGCGTACAGGCGCGCGCCCATGCCAGAAATGGCTCTCAGGAAACCACTGAGTCCCGTCAGGTGCAGGTGCCCGCCGGACAGACCGCCGTGGCCGCTACCGAATCCATTGCCGCGACTGAACCCGTGCCGAACCGATTCCGATGGCTTGATTACGCTCACTGGGGGCGCTTCGTGGCGCTCCTTTGGCTGGCCGGTTTCTCGATTGCGCTGCTCCGGGTGCTAAGCGGGGGCTACGGATCCGCACGATCCTGGAGACCGAGCCACCTGTCGACACGCCGGAGTTTCTGCGCTTGTTGGATCGTTGTACCGTCGAGGTTGGATTGCGCCGAGCGCCGCGTATTGTGCAGACAGAAGATCTGTGTGCGCCAAGTGTTCTGGGCTTTTGGCGGCCCACGATCTTCCTCCCGAAACAGTATCTGGAAACGGCCACGCCCAGTGAACTCCGTTTCGCTTTGCTGCATGAGCTCACCCACCTGCGGCGAGGCGACCCTTGGTGGCTGCCGGTCACGGTCGCGGCGCGCGCTCTCTTTTTCTTTCACCCCGTCGTTCATTGGGCCAGTCGACAGATGGAGTTGCAGCGGGAAATCCTTTGCGACCGTTCTGTCGTCCACGCCACAGAAAACGGTACTGAGTATGCGGATTTTCTTTTGGAACA
The DNA here is from genome assembly GCA_964436365.1 of uncultured bacterium. Classification (GTDB taxonomy): domain Bacteria; phylum Hinthialibacterota; class Hinthialibacteria; order Hinthialibacterales; genus CAYTDF01. The sequence continues at coordinate 1,618 of CAYTDF010000590.1, forward strand.
AGCCTGGTCGTCCGCTGCGGCGGGGTTCGGACCGTCAACTTCTCTCTTGGGAAACCGAACCAGTGAGATAACTCGTCGCATCCGAGCCATCCTTTCGACGGTCGAACGGGGTGAGCGCGATCCCGCACGCGCTCGGGCCGGACTCGTTCTACTGACTCTGTTCGCGGCGCTTTTCCTCGCGCTCTCGACTGCCGCGCACATCGGAACTCTGGATACTCGAGCCAAGATTCGCCAACGCTATGTCGCCGCGGAACGATTGATCGCAACGGCGCAGGAAAAAGCGGCCCGGATTCACAGCGGGATATTCCAATGGAAGCAGACTCTCTATCGTCCGGCGGACCCGGTCCCGGACTCTTCCGCACAGGTCGAGTTTTCCAAGACGTCCATGCCGAAAATCGAGTTCACGCCGGAGTACATCCAGAACTGGATCGAGGCTCGCAAGAAGCCCTATTCGCAGACCGCGAACGTGACCGTCAAGTTTGTCGGCGACGCCATCGCGTTTCATATCCAGGCCGAACCCGGGCTCGTGTATGCCAAGGGCTTTGACACGACTTCCATCTTGGCTGGCGGCATGGCTCTGCATCAGATCCACAGTTTCGATCATTGCATGATCGCCGATGTCAACCGTCAGATGGGCACCAGCGGATCCATCGCCCAGTTCTATACAGCTTATCCCCACCCGAAACTGCTGAGTAACCCATTGTCGTTCTTGGCGGAGTTTCCTCTCGGCGATGCTTATACCTACTTGACGGACGGCGACACAGCGCTTGCCGACGGTGTGCTGGCCATGCAAAGAGGTGAACAGACTTGTGCGGCCCTGGCGCGGATGAACGGCGACGGTCTGATCGGGAGCCGTGAGATGCAGTATATCGTCCCCGAGGGGATCAATCTTGTGCATATCACCAGCGAAGGTTCGATGCTGAATGCCGACGGTGTCGCGGTATTCCCAAAACAGATCACCTTCCGAAAACGCGCCATCTTTAACGTCGACCGAACCGATCGCTTCATCACTCCCGAGGCGGACGAGTAACTCTATATGCGGATCGACGTTGAGAGCGTCGTATTGAATCCCAGCGGCCTGAGCGAGGAAGATCTACTCCCCACGATTCCGGCGAGCTGGACTTTTCAGGACGACCGTGCGGAAACCCTCGCCGAACTAGAAAGAACCGGCGCGGAGAACTTCCTGGCCGGTCGTTACGGTCAGGGCCCCTACGCCTACCGGTAGACGTGCAACCGTACGCGAACCGAAACAAGTCTCCGAAGTCGCACACCGACTGGATTTTTCTGCAAATCCTCGGCGCGCCGACTAGCACTGGCCGGGAGCGCCAAACTCCCGGCCGGACTTTCTTTTCACGATGTGAAGTTCTGCAAATCCATAGGCAGCGAAATGGACTCCGTGTAACCTCTCCACACGCCGGGCGTGCCGATTTGCATCGAATGTTCCGCGCCCCGCATAGCGTAGACAGCATGGCAAGAACCCTCCAGCTTCCCGCGCTCGCCGTAGCGCTGTTCTTCACGGCCGTTCTCTCGCCGTCTGCGGAAAACCTCGTCTTCCCGCCCGGCTCCCCGCCTGCCGATACTCTGGATGTCGTCGACCTCATAGGCAAGGACCTCCACACCAACATCGCCGCGGCCACGTTTCAGGGCGTGGTGAACAGCGCCACTCGTTCCAGCGTTTTCCTGGTGACCTCGCAGTACGATCGACGCTGGCTGGACCGTCTGCGAGACGCGGGCAAAATCCAAGGTGTACGCGAATGGGCAACCCTCAAGGAGCTATTCGCCGAGTACCGCGAACGGATCGACACGTGTATCGTTTTCGATCCTCTTCTCCCTGCAAGCGTCAACGTGGCGACTACCATGGCCGGGCCGGAGCGTGCGATTGTCCTCGCACCCGAGCTGCTTGACGAGTTGAGTCTTAGGAAACCCGTCATCGACTTACGCGACCGGTGGAAGACGAACGTCGAGGCGCAGGCCTGGGTTTGGGAGACCTACCGCGACCGCTTGTCTTCCAAGATGCTCGCCTGTTATGCGCCCACAGCCTGTATGGGGAACATTCGCGACTTCATTGTACGAAATCGTATCTTTACGTTTTGGATCACCGGTGAGGCCAAAGCCGACGGCAAGGTGAGCGATTTTGAAAAGGAAAAGGCTTTCGCCGAAACGATCCTGGCCGAGACACCTCCCAACATTCCCGTGATTGGGTTTTGGTATGCGGGTGTGGACGAAGGCATCAACGAGTATC
>CAYTDF010000591.1:0-3266 GCA_964436365.1 uncultured bacterium
TTTCCACAATGTCCAGCGCCAGATTGTCGATCCGGCTCGCGAATGTGAACCGCGCCGATTTCGGAAACTTCGACGTCGCATCCAGGAGCCACTCCAGAAACGACATCCAGTGCACAAAGATGGGCAGGTCTTGGTGTGGGGCTCGGTTCATTCTGCGTCCTCTCTCGGTTCCGGCTCCACGCCATGGATGATTCCGAGGATGGCCTCGCCCAGTTTCTCGACTTTCGCCGCTCCGATCCCCTCCAGTTCCCCGAGCGCGGTCAGGTTCTCAGGACGCTTCGAGGCCGCCAAAGCCAACTGCCGGTTGGTGAAAAGAACGTACGGCGGCACGCCCTCCTCCTTCCCCTTCTCGTTCCGCCACTCGCGCAGCCGGTTGAATACGGCCCAGTCCGCTTCCGACAAGAGCTCGCGGTAGTCCGGCTTCCGCTCCCGTTTGCCGTCGGCCGAATCGCCTTCCTCACCGGAAGAGAGCCCGTTGTAGAGCACCACCAGCGCCAGATATGGCGTCCCGTCCCGCACGAAAAAGTGGTCGCGGACTTCCACCAAGTCTTTGTCCACCAGGAAGGCTGTGATTTCCTCGTCGTCGAACCGCTCCTGTTTCGGTGAAAAACGCACGGTAAACACCCGGCAATGCATGGTTCAGAATCCTTCGACTTTCCAAATTCGCACGCTCAAGGGGGAAGCATCCCCCTTACCCCCTCGCTTTTTCTGCATTCATACCCACAACCCTCGCGCACCGCTCTCTTCGTCCTCCGGGCTCCGTCCCCACGGGCTTCGCCTCCGGGGGCCTTCGCCCTCCTGACTTCGATCGCTCACCTTTTTCGGTCAAGGGACCAAGGGTCCAAGTGTCAAGGGTACGACCTCAGAACGCGAACCCCGAGGACGTAGTTGTAGCGGCGGTAGCCGGGCGAGGTGCCGCTGCGAGACGCCGACCGGCAATACTGGGCGCCGTAGCCCCAGCCGCCGCCGCGTAAGACGCGGTACGAGCCCGTCGAGGGGCCTTGTGGATCAACCTGAGCACCACGCGCCGATGGACCCTCCCACCAGTCCGAGCACCACTCCCAGAGGTTCCCGTGCATGTCGTACAACCCCCAGGGATTCGGCAACTTCCGGCCCACCTCTTTCGAGCCGTCTTGTTCCCCTCCATAGGTCCGGTTTCCACGCCACCACATGTATTCATCCATAATCGCGCAGTAACTATCACCCTCATCCGCACACTCCAGAGCATCCCCAAACGAAAAACGGGTGTCAGTCTCCGCGCGGCAGGCGTACTCCCATTCCGCCTCCGTCGGCAGACGGAACGTCCCCAGACCCATACCGTTCAGCGTCTCGATAAAGCTCTGGCAATCATTCCAACTCACGTAGTGCACCGGGTAGTCATCGCCAACACCGTAACTGCTGCTACCCGCCGGGTTCGAACCCATCACCGCCGCCCACTGCGCTTGCGTGACTTCGTATTTGCCCAAGTAAAACGGTTCTGTGATGGTCACAGCGTGCGGGGACCACTCCCAGGAGTAGCGCCCCCGCTCGTCCGACGGTGAGCCCATGGTGAAGGTCCCCGCAGGGATGCACACCATCTCCAGCGGCTTTGCGCCCACGGGCAAACCAGGAAGATCGACGATGATGCTCTCACCTTCTTCGCATGGCATGCAGGCGAGGCTTGGTGAGACCGTCGGGGTATGCGTGGGGGTCAGGGTCGATGTGAGCGTAGGAGTTGGGGTATCGGTAGGAGTCAGGGTCGGGGTATCTGTTGGTGTCGGCGTTTGGACAACTTCGAGTATTGGTAGCCCACATAGCACCCGGTAAGTCTCCAGCCCACTTATCCGCACCACCGAGGACTCTTCACCTGCCGCATGTTGAACAACGAGCAGAGGCGGCATTAACGCGTTTACATTTGTCACGCCGCCACCGATCTGAATAGGGCGTTCCGGATTGGAAATCTCGTCCGCACCGGCAAAGACAGCAACAGTATAAAGTCCATTCGTAAGCATGAGCGCCGTTGTCCCGCCCGTGCCCTCGACCAACTCAGCGGAAACACTCGCAAGCACGGTAGCGGGCAGAACGTGGTCGAAACCGGATCCGAACGCAGCGATATTGGCCGCTTGACCACTCTCGGATGTGCGCAGCAGTGCAGAAGGCGGTAGCGCATCCGGCTGCGTCTGCACGAGTCCTGTCTGCTCGTTGATATTGACCAGAAAACCCTCAATGCCCTCTGATAAATCCTGAGCAACATCCAAGGGTATTTCCTCCAACTCCAACGATGCGTCGTTAATCGTTGCCGCGATGATCGAGTCACAATCCAAGGTCACCGGTCCCGGAGCGTCTTCAGGAACGACCACTTGGATTGCAGCGAGACATTGGCCAGACGGAGGACGATAGATCAGAGATACCTCCTCGAATGATCGTGACGGAACCTCCTCTCCCGTAGGAATACCGCACGCCATCCGGCCATCCATCTGACCGTCCACCGTGTTCAAGAGAACGAACGCAAACTGGCAATCCGTGCCACTGGCTTGTAGCGATGCTGCAGCGAACACGGTCCCATCGCTATCAATCGGGGCGAGGAAGAAGACAAGGCTCCCTTGCCCAGGCTCGGCGATAACTCGCAGTGCTCCCCTTCCCGCGCTTCCACCTCCACGGTCTATTTCCACACGGCCGGGTGCATAACCGCTCACATCGGCAATAAGGACTTGATCGAGCGAGAAGTCCTCCTGGAAGAGTTGCTGCCAGATCGGCTCCGCCACGATTTCAGGGATACACGTCGGTAGAGGAGTCGGCGTCACAGTCGGTGTAGGCGTGCTCGTGGATGTTGGTGTCGAAGTCGACGTGTTAGTTGGTGTCGTTGTCGGGGTATGAGTGGGCGTACGCGTGCTTGTTGGCGTCAGCGTAAACGTCGGGGTAGGCGTGCTTGTTGGAGCCAAACCTTCGATTTCCACCACAACCGGCTCGCTCCAAGGAGAAGAGTCATAAATTGGCGACGTGCCGATCGCGCCTTTTCCCGCAATATGCATTCGAAATCGAAGCTGATACTGAGGCAGGTCTTTGGGTTCGATCTTGGCCTCAGATCTTAAAGAGTCGCTGATCTCCCAACTGTACCCTAGGCGTATTTCGGTCCCGTCAGTCAGTTCTTCCGGGCTGAAGAATGCGTCAAACTCGGGTGCCCAGTAATACGCCACGTTTTCCGGATTGGCACGTTCTGTGACTTCGACCTCGTAATCGACATTAGGCCCGACAGCAACCGTGGCGTTGTTTACAGTGTATGTTGC
>CAYTDF010000591.1:3276-3851 GCA_964436365.1 uncultured bacterium
CGAAAACGCAATCCACGCGGTCCTTTCGCCAGTTATGTTTCCCTGTGGATCCAGGTCGTAGCGGACGCCATCCACGAAAGGCAGATCCGCTCGCATGTCGTAGAGGACCATGTCTTGGCCGTATCGTTCGAATGCTTCTGTGGTGATATCTGCGAGACTGCGCCACTCTGCGTCATCGTAGAGGATCGGCGCTTCAAGAAACTCGGCACACACGCAAGACGGCGATAGCATGACGAAGATCAACGCGGCTATTGTCTTGGCACTTCTGCACATTTCACAGTTTCCCCCGAGAAGTGAAACTACTTCTCTGACCTCACCAGCATCAACAACACCCTGACAACCACTGATGTTGCGTCTTCCCCGCCAACCTAACCTCCGCTCCCGTGCACCACACCGTGCAAAACCGGCTCCCGTGCACCCCTGGCATTGGGAACCGTCCGGCAACTGGAATCTCCACAGCAATAAACATCTGGGCTCTCCACTCCGTGAAGATCAACGTTCTATGACTCCTTCAAGACCAAGCCCAACAATGATCCTCCATTCAGATAGCCATTGTCAATGGGCCAGAACACCAG
>CAYTDF010000592.1:0-3847 GCA_964436365.1 uncultured bacterium
GTGCCATTTTCGCATCGGCATGTCGAATCCCGCCCACGCCCCTGCCCTTTTCGAAACAGACACGGTTACGCCCAAAGACTTCCGGGATGACGTTTTCACAAAAGACCACGTCACGTTTCTGGTAGGAACGGTCGCCGTCAGCAAGAAGTGGCGCGAGACTTCGCCCCTGGTTTTCGTACGGCTCGGGGAGTCCAACCAGATCGAATAACGTCGGCAATACATCGACCGATTCCACCAGTTCATCGTAGTTTCCCGAACGAATACGCCCGGGAAACGCGACCATGAACGGAACGCGTACCGAGCCTTCAAAGAAGACGTTCTTTCCGGCCATGCCATGTTCGAGAAGCTGATCCCCGTGATCGGAGTTAAAAACGACGATGGTATTATCCGCCTGCCCCGTCTTCTCCAGTGTGTCCAGGATAAGCCCCACCTCACGATCGATGTGGCTTACATCCGCATAGTAGCTGCGGTAGATCCATTGAAGGCGTTCGCGATCCATTGCGTATGGGGGATTCTTGCCACGCAAGACCATTTCCTGCACCGGCGGGGGGAGACGATGGATATCCTCCAAGGTTTCGACTCTAGGCAGCGGGATTTCTACGTCATTATACATCGCATCGTAAGGCATGGGCACTTCGTGCGGCGAGTGGGGTTTCCAAAACGACGAGAAGAGAAAGAACGGCTTCTCTTCTCCGGCCATTTCCTTGAGGTGATGGCGGGTGCGCGCACCGGTCCAAGCCGTATCGGTAAACTCCGCATCAATCGCGGCCCGGAAAGGATTCTGCCCGGGTACCGGTTCGCCGTTTGCATCCACATCCTTAGCCAAGGCCCGATAGTAAACATCCCGACGCGGGTCGTTCTTGTCGCGCCAGCGTACGTAATCCGACCACGGGTCGGTCGTTCCGGCACCGTCGTGCAGTTCGACGATGTCGAATCCAGTGCGCCGGGCTTCTTCCGACGTTGGGGGATACCGGTAATAGAGGTGCGTCTTGCCAATTAAGGCGGTCTGGTATCCTGCGGTCTGGAGCCGGGCGGGCATGAGAATTTCGCGTTCGTCAAGTTCAGTGTAGTTGACGCGGTTTCGGTGCGAGTGCGCGTAACGTCCCGAGAAGTAGCACGCGCGCGACGGTGTACAAACCGGTGATTGTACAAAGGCATTGGAGAAGTTCGCCGAACGCGCCGCCAACCGGTCAAGATTCGGCGTTTGTATGAGTGCGTTCCCGTTCGCGCCCAAACAATCGAAGCGCTGCTGGTCGGTCATGATCCACAGAATGTTCGGTCGGCGTGATGGGGTAGAGAGCTCATCCGTCGTTTGAGCAGCCTGCGCCTCCAGAGAAGGTGGGTTGGCCGCCGCCAGCGTACTCGCGGCCCAAGCCGTCTGTTGTAGGAAATCGCGCCGTCGCATGGGGTGCCTCCAGTTGGCTGTTTCAGCGGAATGCGTTGCGGTGTAAAACGATTCCGCTTCTGCACTAGGGTATTCACTCTCTTCCAACAGGTCAATCATCACAGGAAAGATATCTTCACGAGCCCCTCTGAGACTTTCCTGAGTTGCTCTAAGATACTTGGCAAACCGCGCTTGATACTGGGGGTTCCTTTGAAATATCGCAGAGAGTTGACACAACCGAACAGCGAGACGGGATGGGCAATCGCTTGTCAACGCACGCAAGCGAATCGCGGCAGAAGAAACTGGACATCCATTTCGGCAGTCGGGCTTCTTATCGTTCTCACGACTGCAGCGGCGGTCGGTGCGAATGAGACGCAGGATTCGGCCGAGGCCATCGAGACGGAGGTCCGTTCGGCTTTCTTCGTCCCCGCCGAGACATGGCATTTTCTCGAGGGGGACCCGCCTGGAGCGAAAGAGGCCGATTTCGACGATGGCGCCTGGGAAAAGGTGGAACTTCCCCACAAATGGCCCACTCCCGACATGGTGGCCTGGTATCGTACACGCATCACCATCCCCGAAACAATCGCGGGGCTCCCGTGCGCGGGGGAGCGTGTCGAGATCAGCCTAAAAGTCGACGATCGGCCCATTGTGTTCGTGAACGGGAAGCGTCAGGGGCGTTTGAGCGGCCGGTGGTTCCCCGGGGGGACCCTCTCCAAGAAAGCGCGCCCTGGCGAGACGGTGACCGTGGCGGTGAAGGTCTTGAATAATGCCGTCGCCGGGGGATTGAGCTACGCCCGGCTGGGGTTGGCATCCCAGAAGAAGTCGACCACACGATTGAACGCGTTTCTCGCCGAGTTGGACGCGGCGCGACGCATATCTTGGTCCCGACAAGAACTGGGCGATGTGGTGGACGCAGAACTCACGTGGACAGAAGCCGAGATGAAGAGTTGGGACGCCGCCGTGGAGAAGGCGCTGAACCATCTCGACCTGCCAGCGCTGCGGAAACGCGACGGAGAGCGATTCTTGAACTCCGTAACCACTGCGGCCGAGTCACTCGCGCAAAGCGCCGAAGCGATTGCCTCCCCATCCAAGGCACGCTTCGAAAGCCTGAACGCTCAGCTCCATGAACTCAGGAACGCACTTGCGACGTTGGAGACGCAAGGGAAAGTCATCGACTACCCCCAGGTCAGTGTGACAGCCCTGGATGTAGGGGTGGCGCACGGACTCATCGATCTGAAGGCGCGTGAGGTCTACCGAATCTTTCGCGCGAAGGCGCTGCTGCCCACACTCGAGGCTATGGCGGAAAGGGTCCGTTGTGGACTCGCGGGTGATGACCTGCCCGCCTCGCCCCGATACCGCACAGGCAAAGTTTCGATTGACCGTGGAGCGTTTGTCCAAGACGAACGTCCGATTTTCTTTGCAGGATACGGCCACTTCCAGCGCGTACGCGACGATATCCCGCTCTTCCCGAAACTCGGGCTCAACGCCATTCAGGTCGTCTGTCCCACGCCGTTGAGAAAACGTGGCGAAGTAGATATGAAACCGGTACGGGAACTCGTCGAAACGCTCGATCGGGCCGCCGAGCACGATGTGGCTGTAGACGTGTTGCTCCACCCCGGCATTGCCCCATGGATGTATCGGGAATATCCCGAACTCCAGTACTCCGGTTGGGGATTCATTCCCTACGACATCGATCATCCGAAAGTGCGGGAACATTGCGCGCGGATCGTGCGACTCTATCTGGAAGGCGACGGCACAGAGCCTGGAATCGCCAACCATCCGGCCCTCCTGAGCTACTGTTTGATGAACGAACCGCTCTACACCGACGGAGGGCCATCCAGTTCGCAGAATTTCCAAAAGTACCTCACCCAGAAATTCAAGAGTATCGAACGGGTAAACGACCTGCTGGGCACAGACTATCCGTCTCTTGAAGCCATCCCCGCCCCCGATATTCATCGGAACGGCCACGATAATCGCGCTTTTTGGCTCGAATGGTGCCGATTCAACAACCAGCGCCTGGTGAGCTGGCACGTCTGGATGCGGGATATCATCCGCGAATCGGATCGCGATACGCCGGTGCACACGAAGATCCAACATATTCTCTTCGAAGGACAGCGCGATACGGCTTGGGGGCAGGATCATGTGGCGTTCGCCAAAATGGACCGGATTGCGGGGAATGATTGTATTAATTACTACACTCCCAAAGAGACCTACGCCCAGAAATGGAATCATCAACAGCTTTACTACGTATTCCAGAAGTCCGTGGCCCCCGACAATCCGATTTTCAACTCGGAAAACCATCTTGTTAGCAACCCCGATCCCTGGCTCAAACCCGGTCGACATATTCGGACAGCCCTATGGACAGCAGCCATGGAAGGCCAGGGCGCAACCACGAGTTGGATGTGGGAGTGAGTCAATCCCATTTCTAGTTGATTTTAGGCGGCTCCTTCTGTCTTCATTTCA
>CAYTDF010000593.1:0-3834 GCA_964436365.1 uncultured bacterium
CGCTGATCCTCTGTTTGATGTTCGCACTCTGCTGGCTCTTCTTCTCTATCCAGCGGCCAAAACCGCAAGCGGCTCCTTCGGAGGCAGAATGATCGGCAAACTCCTCGACCGGATCGATCTGGTGATCATCCTCTACTGCGCATGGGGGGTACGAGATTTGGTCCGCGCCTGGCAGACATCGCCCTTCGACCGCTTCGGATGGTTGATCCTGATCGTCTGGTGTCTCCCACTCGCGTTGCTTTGGCTCGACCGGAAAGCGGAGACGAAGGGAGCGAACGCGATCCTCCTGGGGACTGGCCTGTGCGTGTCGGCTTTGGGATGCCTGGGTTCGCTCAACGTTCTTCAACATTGCGGTTTGGCGTGCGCGATTGTGGGACTCCGGCCTTGGTCGTGGGGTTCGGCGATCTGGTTGGCCACCGCGATCGCGTGGATGCCCGCCTTGGGTTGGGTGGGAAGCCGTCTCTTTCCGGGAAGCGTGACCTTTGTTCGGCTGTTCATCGTCGCACTCCCCTTGGCGTGGGTAACCTACAGACTACTGGCTACGAAGAGGAGTTCGCCATGACGCCTCGAACCCGAACCGTACTCTGGTCACTGCTCGGCTTGGCCGTACTGCTGGGCGTGCTCTGGGAATACTACCCGCTTCAAGACGCCCGGACTCGCCTGGACGCTCTGCCGCTCCGTGGATCGGGATACGCCGGTAACGACCTACCGCTGACGGAAGCCGAACAGGGAGCGTTCGAAGGGACGCGGGTCATCAAACGGCTCTATCAGTACGGCGCTCATCAATTCGTGCTCATCGTGATCGATGGCTCGCACAACCGGCACGTGGTCCACGATCCCACCTACTGCTTCCGGGGTGCGGGCTGGCGTATCGCCAAGCAGGCGAGTCTCCCGTTGGAAGGTGGAAACGGGAAGTTGCTGCGCTTGACGCGAAAGGACGAGGAGAACGACGTTCTCTACTGGTTCTCGGACGGCTTTGAACGTCATGGCTCGGTTTCGCGCTATTGGGTGCAGACAACGCTTCGACGCCTCACGTTGGGAGTGAGCGCTGAGGAGCCGGTGTTGGTTATCTTGCGACCCGTAGAGGGAAATGCAATCAACTGGAGAAAACTCGTCGACCAGTTCGGACCGATTTACATGCTCTAGACAAGTCTGGATCGCAAATACCGGAAGAGTCGGTCGACACCTGAAACAACGGGCCGGGAGTAGAACTGAATGAAGGACCAGGAAAAGGGAAAAAAGGATGCGTACACGGAGAACGTCATCGCACGCATCCCTCTTCAAGCCCGCCAATCTCTTACCACCGAACAGCTGGCGGCGATTATCCGGGCGGTGAGCGCGTCACGTCCCGAAGCGAAACACTCCATCAACATCCGCGGTACGATTCCATTCTATTTTAAACGCTACTATTACGCTTTCATTCTAGGTGTAGACCGTAGGGCGTCCACAAAAGCCGTGGAACTCGAACGAAGATGGCGCGGCGCGCTCACGGGCGGAGCGGTCTTCTTCCTTGTGGCGCTCGGCCCCGCCGTTCTGGTGATCCTGCTTCTGCTGTACGTTCTAAAGTCCGCTGTCGGGATCGATCTTTTCCCCGACAAGCACTTGCTAGACTTCTTCAGCTAACCGGCCAAACTCGGCGAACAGAGAGTGACGTTTTCCAGAAGCAAGAAACACGTCTCACGGAGATTGCGATGTATACAAAAGTATCTAAGAAAAGTCTGCTCGTGGCGGCGGCCATCCTCTGCGTCGCTGGGGCCGTCCAAGCCAAGAACGGTCTCACCATCGATCTTCCCGACGCCGATCCCGTGCTGCGCATAGAACCGGATACCGGCCAGCCGGGTATTCCCTATCTGAGTTGGGACACCGAAGGCACGAAGCGCGAGAAAGTCAACCTTCTGCGAGCCCCCATACACCTTCGCCTACAGGTTGGAGATGGATGGCACGACGCGGTCGAGTACGCGACCAAATACAAGGGCCTCTCCACAGACGCGCATCGATACGAGATACGAGTTCAGAATGACTGCCGAATCTTCTGGGATGTCCATACCGAAGCGTCGGGAGGGTTCAGCCTCTCTTTCTCCGGTGCTGGAGAACGGCTATCAGCCGTCACAGGAATGCAGCTCGTGTTCCCATTCGATCCGCGGGCCACCGCGACCACGGTGCTGCCGTCACAATGGAACGCGGATGGTACGTTGCAGTTCCCCGCCATCCTCAGTGCGCCCGATTTCGGCCAGATGCTGATGACGCGAGAGCAAGTCGGGGGCCTCACCGGAACGCTCACCGGGAACCGGCGCGAACACACCATCGATCTCTCTCTCGATCTGCCCGCGCCGAAGAGAACGGCCTACACCCTCCGGTTCGAGCCGTTACGCCTCCCGAAGCCGAAGGGATTTGAGGACGAAGATTTGTGGCGCGTGGTGCGCCGTGGCTGGTTCAACATACTTCAGCCGAGCGCGCGTTGGGGGGATACCTCCACGCGTAGCTACGCTCCCCCCGGGGTCTTGTCCAACAATGTCATCAGCACACCGGTCAGTTGCCTGCTCTTCTTCTATGGCGACCATGCGTTCCTCGTCCCGGAGCTGGCCCCGGGAGTTTCAGCCACAACCCAAATTCGGCAAACGCTGGATTGGTGGCTAGACGACCAACTCACGGAGACGGGCGAGATGGCGGCCTGGCCGGAAATCTTCGGTATGCTGGATGCCAACGCCGCGCCACTCATCGCCGCCTGGGACTACGTCGAGAGTACGGGTGACCTTAGTTGGCTGGCGGAACGTATCGAACGCCTCGAATTCGTTGCCGACTACCTTGTCAAACGAGATATCGACGGCGACGGTCTGGTGGAGGCCGTCCATTCCGGCAACTACGGTACGCAGATCGCCCGATTTGGAAGTTCGGCCTACGACACGATCAACTCGGGCCACAAGGACGCCTACGGGAACGCGCTCATCTACCGCGCCTGGCGCTGTCTGGCCGATCTCGAAAAGCAGTTGGGACGCACGAAGTTGCAGGATCGATACACTCGGTGCGCGGACCGGCTGAAGGCGATCTACTTCGACACGCTGTACGATCCCAGCACCGGCTGGCTGGCGTGGTGGCGAAGCGAGGATGGCAAGTTGCACAACTTGACCTCACCGATGATCAACTCTCTCGCCATCGAGTACGGTCTCGTGCCACCGGAAAAGGGACGGGAAATCCTCAATCGTCTGTGGGAGAAGGTAGAGGAAACCGGCTTCGAACGTTTCGATCTCGGCTTGCCTCTCACATTGTTTCCGGTTCGCAAAGGCGACTACGCGCTGCCCAAGCCGGGGAAAAAGTCACGTCCGCATGGAGCGCCGGAACGTGAGGATGGTACCGACACATTCGGCATGTACCTGAACGGTGGCTGCATGGTCAGCGATGCAATCCATATCATTACGGCGTTACAGATCGTCGGCGAAGACCAGAAGGCCAATCGACTCTTGCAGGCGATGCTTGAGCGGCAGGTCCGCGGCGTCTACCCCAACGGCGGCGGTTTTCAGAACGGCATCGTCGATCACTATCCCGAAGGGGCCGAGTTCTATACCTGGAGTGGTGAGACCTGCGGCTACGAGGGCTTCCTAACCTACAGTTTCTCGTTCCTACAAGCTGTATTCTTACGGCAAAAGGAGTACCGGGACCGGCTCTTCCGGCCTCTGAATGCGTCAGCCCCGTCTCACTGAGCCTGAACGGTTTTGTGAGACTGACGGCCTCGGAAGGAGAGACACCGATCGGTCCGATAGTTTTGCTTGTCATTCCGTGAGCCCCATGGTAGCGTGCCAAGAGATTGGCGAGGGTTCGCGCGAAAGGGGATACGTA
>CAYTDF010000594.1:0-3826 GCA_964436365.1 uncultured bacterium
CACCGCCCAGGGCCACCGCGCCGGTCTGGGCGAGAAAGCGCCTACGTGTCAAAATCCCTGGCCGTTGGTTCTGCATTGATTCTTGCCTCCGTTCTTGGTCTCCATAGACCTTTTTCATCCTAGCAGAAACGAACACAAAACCTTACCCCGTGAAGAGGGTTTTAGCCGCACTTAACCGAGCAGTCTTTCGGCGTTCGCCCCCAAGATCTTCTCCAGTTCCTCGGATGTGAAAGGAAGCGTACGCAGGTGCTCCAACTCCTTCTCTTGGTCGGCCCATGGCGAATCCGTCCCGAACATCACTCGGTCCACGCCGTGTTGACGGACCAGGGCCACGAACTTCTCATCCGGGATATGGCCCAAGACGTAGGACATATCCATATCGACATCCTGTCCGGCCAGGTCTGTGGCCACCTCTTCCCACTGCTGAAAACCTCCCATGTGGGCGAGCAGTATCTTCATCTTTGGGAAACGCCGGTGAACCGCCGCGAACTGTTTGGGGGTGCTGTTGATTGTGGGGATGCCGATATCCACACCCGCGTGAAACAGAATAATCAGGCCCGTTTCGCAGAGCGCTTCGTAGACGGGAAACATACGTTCTTCTTCGGGCTCGAATTTCTGATATTCGGGATGCAGTTTGAGCCCCGGGAACCCGCGCGATGCCAGATCGCGGACCAAACCCGCTCCGTCTTCGCAGTCGGGGTGCAGCGCTCCGAAGGTCACCAGCCGTTCCGAGCGGATCTCTTCCATCCAATGGTTGATGCTTTCCACTTGTTTGGGCCTCGTGGCGACTGGCTGGACCCAGGCACGGTCGACTCCGGCCCGCTCCATCGAAGCCAGCAGGCTCGAGTGGCGGCCGTCCAGGGATTCGACGACACCCGCTTCGGCGGCCATCCTGGGTACTGCGTCAAGCGCGATCTTGTCCGGAAAGAGATGGGTGTGGACGTCGACGATCATGCAGGTTCATTCCTTCACTGGGGGGTCCCACGAAACGTGGATCGGGGTGATACCGAAGAGCCTAGGTCGAATCGCGTCACCGGGCAACGCGGAGCTACACTCCACCCGCATCCGTAGAGCGCTGGCCCGAGCGATAGACATTCGCAGCGGTCTTAGAGTGGTTCTCAGAAGCTCTTTCCTTTTGGCGAAGCCAAAACCTCCTCCCACAAGGATTGGGGGAGGCTGGGAGGGGGTTGAAGAGAAACCACCCAACGGTTCGCATCTTTCAAAAGGACAAACCTTTCGAGAGATGCTCTAGTTATTCGAGAGGCCCAACTCCGCAATACGGCGTTGTACTTGTGCGTCGTAGTACGAACGCGGGATCACGAACTTGGGTTCGGTCTCCCCGGCGAGATACTGGATGTCCAACGTGCGTAGTTTCCCTTGACGGCTGTGGCTGGGATACAGCACGGTCACCGTGTCGGAAACATCCGAGATCACCACCGCGCACAGCCCCGGCCAGACCGCGATCGCTCCCACCAGCGATTCGTTGGGGGCTCCGGCCTCGATCTCTATCCACCCCAGCGATTCGCTCTGTGCGTACAGGACTCCGGTGGTGACGGGTGCCCCCCCCTTCGGCGCTTGGGAAACCCTGGCCATAAACCTGCTGGGCGATGGCGTCTCCGAACCGGTTCGCACGGGGCATTGTGGTTTTGCCATCGTACAAGAACGTATTCGCGTCGATTCGAATCGTGGCGGTCCCGCGCGTTACTTCTTCACCGGCGCGCGAGCAGCTCGGGGCGATTTCGAACAGTCCTTCTTGGGTTCGGCCCACTGCTCCCCTCTCGCTATCGGGTTTGACGCAGACATAGAAACTGTGTTGGAGAGTTAGTGGATAGGAGAGTTCGCCGCCTTCAGAGTCTGCGGCTGCGGCTGGGTAGGCTAACGCTGCAATAAGTACAGATACGAGAAAGAGTCGGTGCGCCTTCATGATCGTCACCCCCACGTGTGATGCCCGATTATCACCCAAACCCAGTGGGGTAGCAAGGAAGGCGCACAGAACCGGGCGCTCAGCGTTTTCCAACAGGAAAGAATCATTGGAAGTACCATGAAGTTAATTCATGTGGAAAACCTCTTCCATACCGCTCCACCATTCGCCTTCCGCACGCGCGGGGAGGGGAATCTGGCAAGGCTCCGTCTCGCGCCACCACTTTTGTGTGGTCGGATCCGACGCCATTTTCGCCATATCCGCCGCGAAGTTTTGCCCCGTATATTCGAGGTACCCGAACAACAGGTAGTTCTGCTCGGTGATCTTCCCCAGATAGATGGAATAGTTCTGGATATTGCACTCGTCGAGCTTGCTGAGCACACCGGGCCACGCATTAGCGTGGAGTTGCTTATAGTATTCGATCTTATCCGGCCGGATGCCGATCACCATGCCGTATCGTTCCACTCGCGGCTGAGTCTGTGCACAGCCTGTGAACAGCGAAACAGCGAAGGCCATGACCGCACCGGCCAACGCGGCTCTTCGGAAAACATAAGGGTTTGCGGGAAGCACTGTTCAATCTCCTTTCCCGTTTGCGAAAGGTGGCCAAGCCGTTGAGGTGGCTTTCCAACGTTGGCTCATCAGAGCCTCTGCGAATCGCCGGGGTGGAATGAGTCTCAACCCGGCTACCGGTACCAACATTCCGGTGATTCAGCGAGAATAGCACACTTATGGAGACGAGGAAGCAGGCGCTCTCGCGGTGTGATTGACGATGGCCGACCTTGACCGTATGATCCATTCTGGATTTACCGCGCTTTCAGGCGGGTGAACGCGGCATCAATCGATAGGAGTCTCTTCAAGTGAACGGAAAAGAATTTGCACGAGCGCTACGGTCGGGACAGCGTGTCTATGGCACAGCGGCTGTCTCGACATCGCCGAGGTGGCCGCAGGTGATTGCCGGTGCGGGCCTCGATTTTGTTTTTATCGACACCGAGCACGTTCCGATTGGCCGTGAGACGCTGGCTTGGATGTGCCTGGCCTACCGGGGGCTGGGTGTGGCGCCGCTGGTGCGTATTCTTGCGCCGGACCCTTATTTGGCCACCGCGGCTTTGGATGCCGGGGCCTGCGCCATTGTCGCGCCGTACGTGGAGACCGTCGAGGAGGCCAAGGCGCTACGCGGAGCCGTAAAACTCCGGCCTCTGAAGGGGCAACGGCTGCAGCGCATCTTGGATGGTGAAGTGCCCGAGCCCGCACTCGATAGCTATCTGAAGACTTTCAATGAAGACCATGTCTTGGTTCTCAATATCGAGAGCGTACCCGCCATGGAGGCGCTCGACGATATTCTCGACGTTCCCGATCTCGATGCCGTTCTTATCGGCCCCCACGATCTATCCTGCAACTTGGGGCTTCCCGAGCTCTATCAGCACCCGGAGGTCCGGGAGGCGCTTGGCACCATTTTCACCAAAGCCAGGGCCAAGAACATCGGGGCGGGTATCCACTACACCGGTGAGGCCGAAGATCAGGTCGCGCTTGTGCAGCTCGGTGCGAACATGATCATTCACGGCTCCGACATCGCACTGGTCGACACCCACCTCAAGGCGGATATCCGTGCGATCAAGCAGACAGTCGGCGATACCGACACAGCCGCTACGGGTCCGAGTGCCGATACGATCTAATCCGGTTCTAGGGAGGGTGACGATGTCCGCAAATCCACGGGGTTCCGCTCGTGCAGGCCGTCGATCTTTCTTGAAAGGCGTTGGTCGACGACCACTACGATATCGGTGAGGCGAAACGTTCCGCCGAGGGTCGCACGGCCTACAACGATTTCCTCGATGATGGTGAAGCCAACGCGCTACTCACGCGCCCGATGCGCGCCCCTTGGACACTCTAGAATTATCTGGTCATTGG
>CAYTDF010000595.1:0-3215 GCA_964436365.1 uncultured bacterium
TCGCGGGCCATCCATCTTCAAGAGTAAGATTCTGGCTATTCACATAGGCGATTGTTAAGGTCACGTTCGGTGTCTGCGTATCGATTGCAAACTTCGGCGTGGTCATTTCGAAGGGAGCGTAGCCAAGTTCTGCGGCTCCACTGTCCTGTGCTGTAACCAGAAGCTCTGTTTCTGTCGCAGACGCGGTGCCCGCTTGGATTGTGTAGTACGGGCCTCCAGTGTAGCTAACGTAGCTAACGCCAGCGCCCGCTGTATTGGCATTTACGTTAATGCTCGTGGTCGTGGTGACCCACTTTCCAGGAGACAAGGCAGTACCGTTACCGTAGACCTGCTGGCCTGTGAGTTGTCCGGTACCCGCAACACCACCTGTCCAGATGTTTTGTCTGGGGAGGAAGACATCAGTAGCTGTTGTCCGGTTGCCGTCGGAGTCCAGGAGGCACTTTTCCCAAACCGCCGTCAGAACTCCTGTACCCTGATTGAAACTCGAGGCACTTGGGACGAGGTCCGCGGAGATTCCAGCGAGTGTCGTTGGGAAGAGTCCGGAGGCGTTGAGTTTGATGAGGTCAGTCGGTGTCTGCGCATCAAAGATTGAGACACGGGCTGTCACCACGACAACGTCCCCTGCAGCGAGTTCATCAAGCGCTGTGGAAGGTGCGGCCGTGTCCGGTCCGTTGCCACCGACATTTCCAGCGCCCACGCTTGGGTCGACTCCATTGACGGTGATCTTGACGCTGTTGATAAGAACACCAACCGCGTTGATACCCATGTCATCGCTAGCAGTCTTAGACAGTTGTCCAAGATTGTCTTTGAGCGTGGTTGTGATCGCTTGCGGCTGGATATGCTGCGCATCCGAGTCGATTTGAATGAGGGTGGTTACCCAGTAAACCTTGTCGTTACCGACGCCACGGGCGGCGGCGGACCAGCCACCAACCTGTGCATACGGAGAGGCACCAGATGTAACCGCTCCGCTAACATCCAGATCGGCATCGACAACCACCGCTACGTCCGTTATCGGATCAATATCGATGGAATCGGAAGCCCACGTGGACGAGACCAAGACGAGCGTTCCAGGAGCAACTGACGGTGGGTTACTGGCTTGTGTCAGGTTCCCAGTGTCATAAGCGCTCCCAGTCCAACCAGACGCAACACTTATGGTCTCCATGGCGAGCAAGTAGGGCTCGGTGACGTCAAGCTTAACCGGAGCCGACTCGATGTTCCCATCGAAGCGTGGCTGGTTGCCAATGCCATAGGTTGTGGCGAGTGTCGTAATGTTGAGCGCATCCTTTGCGTTCAACGTCACATAAGCACTTGAGGATGTCAGACTGTCGTTGCCGGCTGTCTTCTTTCCGCCAGCAGCGCCTGCCGGAATCGTGACTGTCATTGTGACGTAGGAGAAGTCCATTCCGCCAACCGCCGCATCCGGTTTGATGTTTGAAATCAAGATGCGCTTGTCACTCGCGGCGCCTTCACTGAGGGTGGGCGCCTCCGACAAGTTCGTGTAGTCCGAGCCACCGATTGTGCAGTTCGCGAAATCGGCGCCGAGGTTCGTGAGGTTAACTTCAACCTCGATCGGGCTGGTGTTTGTGCCCGGGTCCTGAATACCGAAGGTAATGTAGACCTGGCCACCTTCACCCACCGCGGAACCACCACCGACAACCGTAACTGTGGCGCCAGCGTAGTTAGCGACGGCAAGATTCCGGTCCAAGGTGCGTTCGAACCATGGCGGGGAGTTATCGAGGTCAGGGCTACCGTTAGCCGTACCGACGTTGCCTACCCGGTCATAGACCGATACGACGAGCTTTCCGTCGACTGTCCACGGTGTAACGTCAGAGATTGCATAACCCGGAATCGAGTATGCACTCGTAACGACCGAGGTCAGGTTAGCTTGCGGTAGGGTGACCTTCGAGTAGTTCGGCCAATCAGGCGAGCCCCAGAAACCGGCAATGAAGCGGTCACCGGTGACGTTCCGGATTTCGGCCAGAGTACTGGCTTCTGTAATGATCACAGAGTCGTAGTTGTTGCTCTGGATCGAGATGGCCGTCGCTGTCGGATTCTTCGGCAGGAAGGCCGTGCTGTTATCGAAGCCATATGCGGATAGATCGACACTAATAACGCTTGAGACGTTATTTGCACCGATTGCACCCGAATTGCTGACCGCACCGGCGGTGCCCGTAGCACCCAAAACTGTGGACGGGTAATCCGATGTGTAGTCAGCAGCAACCATGATTTGCATGGTGACATTGTTGACTGCGTAGGTAACACCCGAGATCGCGAGGCCATCGCCAACATGCGCGCTGCCACTCGATGCGTAAACGCTTCCGTCATCACGGATGTAGGTAAAGGCAGCGTTTACAGACGGTATCAGAGGATCAACTTCAACTGTGGCGTTGTCAGTCGTGGTCGAGGAGACACCAGCGTCGTCCTTGACGTAGACCTTCACGCGGCCGCCGTTCGGCGCGTCCTTCACCTTTGATGTCGGAATAGCACTCGGCAGTTTGACCTGCCATGTGACGTAGCTGGTTCCGGCCGGGTTACCCGTGCGGCTAACCGCCTGGATAAACGGAGCACCTGTATCCGACGGAGCTGCGTACTGCAGAGTCGTTGCGAGGTCGATGAGATTTGCGACATCAAAGAAGTCGCTCATATCAAGTTTGATGTTGGCAACCGATATTTCAGTGCCGACAGCATCATTTGTGGGAATCGTAGCGGTAACGAGAACCACGTCCGCGTTACCAACCGCTTCACGGTGTCCCTGGGTATCCGGCGGAAGAATCACAAAGGCGTCGATGACGCCCCGGTCGCCATTACCCGCTCCACCGACAACGTTCGAGAACGCGCCGTCGACGACCCGAGACTCGAGATTCATCACATCGCGTTTCACCTGGGCGACGAAGTGACTCGAGTTGTTCAGGGGTTTCGGAGCGTAGTACTCGATGAACATCGTCGACGTATCGGTCTTGCCCACGTTGTTATCGACCTGGTCTGTTACCTGAAGAATTGAGGCCTTCTGTGCAATATAGGACGTGTCAACGGTCAATGTACTTCCACTATTGACCGTAAACGTCCATGTCACATTGAGTTCCGTTGCACTTGCGAGACCAAGGGCTCGAGTGACTTGTGCGCTATCGACGCCGAAATCTGACAGGTCGAGAGCGAACTCGTAGTTGACACCCTGACCGTTCACAAGAGTCCCGTTGTCAGCAGCAATCTTTGCG
>CAYTDF010000595.1:3225-3820 GCA_964436365.1 uncultured bacterium
CGTATCCCCAGGACGTGCACTGATGTCGGTAAGTTTGTCGGAAGGTCCCGATGTATTGACCGCGCTAGTCGTGATCAGTTCAAGGGAGTTCACTGTCGGGACGACTGTATCGACCTGAAGCAGACCGTCTGACGCAGGCCCACCAAGGATCCCGGCGTTAGATGCCGTGGTTGAATTAACCAGACCCGATGTCGTCGCCTGCATGATGACCTTGGCGGTTCGACCAGATGTTGCAACTGCGCTCCAGCCCGTTGCAGTCGGATCTAAGGAGACTTCCCAACTAACCTGGATTTTTGTTCCCGCGGCGAGGAGTTCTGCGACAGAATGGTTTGTAGAGCCCACACTGTTGAAACCACCGTAAACGTCAACACAATAACTGACGTTTGCCGGTACAGCACTTGTGCCACCGAAGTCCTGCATATCCAGGCTGACGTGATAGGTATTCGAAGACTCGTATCCAGGAATGGAACCACCCAGTGTCAGCTCGCCAATGACCTGAACAACGTGGTTGATGCCAACCGTCGCACTGCCTAAGGAAGCGGCTGCAACATCCGTTACGGAGGCTGCCGTCTTGCCGAACTTCATCGATTTAAGA
>CAYTDF010000596.1:0-3814 GCA_964436365.1 uncultured bacterium
ATGTGACCAGCACTGTCCGCACGCCCAGTTGCTTCTCGAGATAGGCCAACGTTGCCGAATCTTCGTCATCCGGGTGGGCGGCCAGACACATCACCGTACGGGCGCTTTGAAGTGCAAGTAGAGCTTGATGCGCATCGGCGACGCCTCGGTCCGGTGCGAGTTCGGGTAGAGCGAGTACTGCTTGCGGACAGAGCCAGGCGATGAAGGCGATGGGGAGAACAACGGCTCGGATGGTTCTATGGAGATGGCTCCAATTCAGTCTTGTCATACTATTTCACTTGGCAGAATTGCATTCGGTGGGTTGTGGTCAGGGACTTCGCGGCAGACGTGAAAGATACCAATCGATCCGTTCGGTCTCTGTTCGGTCTTTCGCGAGTCCTTTGGCTTGATTCAGAAGTCCCCGCGCGCGATCCAGGGAGATCGGATCTTTCAGGTGGTAGAGTCCGACCGCCTGGTTGTACAGGTGCCGGGTAACGTTTGGCTCCAGTTGCCCGGCCCTTTCGGAGACAGCGACCAGTTTCCGGTAATCTTTTCGCTTATAGTAGGTTGACGCCAGCGCACAGCAGACTGCGATCCCGGGCTCTGGGAACTCGTCTTCGAGAAAACGCACGGCCAGATCGTCCCATTTGTAATTTCCGTAAACGTGCAGAAGTTGTTTCAGCGTTTCTTCGTCGTTAGGACTCTTCCGCACTCGCTGTTGGTAGGTTTCCAGACCGCTCTCGCGGTAGACGAAATCCTCCGTCTCCTTGAGATTCTCGTCATCCGGGAAGTACGTCTTGTATCGCAGTAGCGTATCCTGGCACGCCTCATATTTCTCTGTCTTGAACAGGGCTCGGATACGAAAATGGATGGCCTTGCGCAGTAGGTCGGTTTCCAGTTCTTTCGTCTGCAGGACGCGGTCGATCTCCAACAGCGCTTCACCGGCCTCGTTACGCTTGAGGCGTTCCTCGGCGAAGGCGAGACGCTTATCCGGGGGGACTTCCTGCCACAGGTCGTTTTCGGACTTGCTCAGCTCATTGGGTTTGGGGACGAGCCCTTTGTCTTGGAGCGCTCGCAACGTCGCATCCGGATCGGCTCCAGGCCCCAAGAACTCCTTGTAATCGATGGCGGGTGAAACCGGTTTGTGCGCTTTTCCGCGCCCGGGTTTCGGCTGTGTGTATCGCTGATCGCCTTGTTTCGCGTCTTGCGCACGTTTCATGAACTCCGTATTCAGGAGGTCCAAGAGCGGATTCTTGTCGTCGTCCTGCGCGAATGGAAGCGGCGGCGCGTCCTGTTGTCCAGAAACGTCTGCCACGGATAGCAATAGACTTATGATAAACAAGTT
Source organism: uncultured bacterium (assembly GCA_964436365.1). Lineage (GTDB taxonomy): Bacteria > Hinthialibacterota > Hinthialibacteria > Hinthialibacterales > CAYTDF01. Next base: position 1,325 of record CAYTDF010000596.1, read on the forward strand.
ACGCACGATGGCCTCCTTATAATTCTAGGCCTGCGACAAGGAGTCCGGGGGCCAAATCTTCCCCGGATTGAGAATGTCTGCCGGGTCGAATGCGCTTTTGATCTTCCGCAACATTCCGAGTTCGGCCGCCCCCCATTCGAGCGCCATGAACTCCGCTTTCATGGTTCCGATTCCGTGCTCGCCCGAGATCGTCCCTCCCCGCGCCACGGCTCGCTCGAAAACTTCGCGCGTGGCCGCGATCACGGCGGGATCGTGTTCGATATCGGACATCAGATTGACGTGCACGTTGCCATCCCCGGCGTGGCCGAAGCAGATCACGGTCACCTTGTGACGCTCCGCGATTTCGTACGCGTCGTGGAGCATATCTGGGAATTGATCCAGCGGCACGGCGATATCCTCATTCACTTTGATGCGTCCTTTTTCGAACATCGCCGGGCTGAGGTTTCTACGGATATGCCAAAGGTCTTCGCGCTCTCGCTCGTCGGAGGCGCTCACCACACTCTCGGCGTGCGCATCGCGTAAGGTTTGCACCACGGCATCCAGGTCCGCGTCGACCTGCTCGTCGCTAAACCCATCCACCTCACCCAGCAGCAGCGCATCGACAGCGGGCAAACCGTCGGTGGAGAGATGTTCTCGAACGCACTCGATGCTATTCCGGTCGATATACTCGAGTGCGCAGGGTGTCACGGCCCCGTTGAGGAGTTGCAGCACGCCTTCCGAGGCTCTCGCGTGGCTTTCGAATCCGGCCATGAATGTCCGTCGGAAGCGCGGATGGGGAATCAGCCGCAGAGTGGCTTCGCCCACTGTCGCCAGCGTACCTTCCGAGCCGATGAGCAGTTGCAGCACGTTGTAGCCGCTCACACATTTCCTAGCCCGCGATCCAAAGCGCACGATTTCCCCTGTCGGCAAGACCGCTCGCACCTCCATCACCCAATCTCGGGTCGTGCCGTATTTGACACAGTTCAGACCGCCCGAGCATTCCGCGATTGTCCCTCCCAGCGATGCGATCTTGGCGCTCGCGGGATCGGGCGGATAAAAGAGCCCTTCCTTTTCGACGGCGGCTTTCAGGTCGTTCAGACGAATCCCCGGCTCGGCGGTGACCGTCCGGTTCGTCGTGTCGATATCCAGAATCCGGTTCATCCGTTCCAGGGACATCATCCAGCCCCCTCGTACCGGAAGCGTGCCTCCGGAGAGTCCCGACCCTGAGCCTCGGGGGACGATTGGAATCCGGTGTTGGGTCGCCAGGCGCATCAGCTCGGATATCTGTTCCATGTTCGTCGGCCAGACCACCGCGTCACATTCCGCGCTTCGGCGCGTGGCGTCGTATCCGTACGTGGTGAGGTCGATCGGATCGGTCGAGGCGTTATCCGGCCCTACGGCGCTCCTGAGTTGGCTGAGAATTTCGTTTTCCATGTGCGTACCGGTATTCGTCTGGTTAGGTGAGCCGAAGTGGAACTGGCTCGCCAATAGCATACCCTTGGCGGGCGCTACCCACCACAGTTCGAACCCGGAGCCGGTACATTTTGCGTGCTACGAGCCGGGGGGAGGCGGGATTGTGATCTCGCCCAGAGTGTAGTGCCCGTCGTCCACGCGCTCGGAGCGCACTCCGTTCCGGTCGGGAACTTTGGGTATCCTGATCTTCACACGGGCGCGCGGATCGAACCAGAAACGGACAATACCGTCTTGGTCGCTTTTCGCCCTTCGTGTACCGCCTCCGCCGGACGTCATTCGCCGTCGAGGTCCCAACAGAAACCTCCGGGCTTTCTCCAAGATACCCCAGTTGCGAATATCGTCGCTTACCCGAACCTCGATTCCACGAACTGGCTTCCCGTTACTGTCCACCGTCTTGAGCGCGATCTCCGGGTAAGCCACCGGGTCCAACACCGAGTTCGGACCTTCTCCTGGCGCTTTCAGAATAACCGGCACGCCACCCGAAGCGTTCCGCTCGTCAAACAGACGCTGCACCAGGTCTCCCTCGGCGGCGCTGGGGATTCGGAGCAGACCGTATCGATCGGACGCGGTACAGTTGTACTGGTGCGTTAGCTCTCCTTCTGGAGTCGTGATTCCCGTTGTGATCGACGCCCCCGCTCCGACGATTGGGATTCCGTATCGGTCACGGAGTGAGACTTCATAGCCCTCGGATTCTTCGACGACGAGTTCCAAGCCGTGCACAACATGCCCCTTCTCCAGGAGCAGCGGGCCAAACCACCGCCGCGCGTATCCAGGCTTCTGGAACGACAGGTAGGCTGTTTTCGCCGGGTACTTCGCTTCCAGTATGAACTGCCCATCCGGCAGGGGATGACAGAGAGTCGGACTGGATTGACCTCCTCGCTTGTTGGAATCGAACGCCCCATTCTCGTAGTGAATTAAGATTTCGGCGCTCGCAACTGGGAGACCGCGCGTATCCACGACCTTCCCGGCGATCACTGGCAATAGATATTGAACGACTTTAACTGTATGCGAGCCCGACCTTGTGCAATCGATGGAGTG